>JAAYCU010000184.1 GCA_012729595.1 Phycisphaerales bacterium | reverse complement strand
GCGATGATGTCCGCTATCCTGGCGATTCATGATGATCACTATCCCCAAGCCCTTGCTCGACCGGCCGCTTGATACCGGATAACATGCGCGCAAAACGCAGAGAAGTTTCGGTGTAAGGGCCTAATCCCCAGCTTATCGCAATTGAAATGCACCCTATACAAAAAATGCTTATTGGGCTCTCTTTTGAGAATCTGCTCAAGGGCCTGCTGGTCGCCATGGGGCGCCCGGCTAGAGAGAAAGGCTATTTGTCAAAAGACTTGCGCGAACATAGAATGCGACAACTGATCAACAAATTCAAGCGATCAGAACTGCAATTAACAGAACAGGAAATTGATATGCTTGTGCGTCTTGAGAACTATGTGATATGGCAGGGCAGATACCCTGTACCCTGTAGTAGTAATCGATACGATTTCGACGGTGGAAGCGATCAGGATCAGCAACAGGAACGTGCGCTTTGGAATAAGTTGCGCGCGCAACTCCGATCAGTAGGATGGGCAGTTGATGTCGAAGGGAATAAAACACCTCTTAATTTGTAGATAATTCGTAGAGTTGCGAGTACGTAACCGGGCCGAGCCTTGTTTATGTTGTTCTTGACTGCCCGACCGGCTGCGGGAAGGTTGGCCGTCATACCGAAAGTTGCACCCATCGCACCGGGCGGGTGGTCTATCACGTCCTGAATCGGGCGATGGCCCGCTTGCCGCCGTCTTGCAATTTTGGCTCGGGGTTTGTGAAGGCCCGGTGTTGAGGGGTGCTCGCGGTTACGGTGCGTTCGGCCCCGGCAGGGGCCCTGGGAATGTAGCCCCGGGTGGAGCGGAGCGCAACCCGGGGGTATGGTGCTCCCCCAACAGATAAACCCAGAAAGGGTGACGGATATTTCCGCCGCCCCCGTTGGGGGCTTACCCTCCACATGGGGTCACCTGACCCCGGATTACGCTGCGCTCCATCCGGGGCTACATTCCGTTATCCCTTCCGGGATTTACGGCTTGGCAATCGATTAGGCTTGATCGAGATTGCCATCTCGACACCACTGCCTGAAGGATTCCCATGCCGCGGATGAAGGCATGCGAAAGGATTCGCTTAACCATGGGTACGAGAAGGGATGCTCGTACCAGCGATTCTCGCACCCGCGTATCAGGGTAGGAGTAATTCGACCGGTGGCACGCCGGCGATTGTTATCCGTGCCGGGCCCGAGTTCGTCCGGGCGAATTGGCGCAATGGCCGCAGGTTCCCCATTCTTTGCTGATTTACGGATTCGATAAGCTGGCCGGGTTTGAAGCCGACTTTTTCCGCTTCCGAACCACTTTCCACCATGACGACGACGATTCCTTGCGCATGTTCCGGTAAGCATGGAAAGCGTTGCCGGGCGGTGGAACCTGTCTCGGTCAGCAACAGGCCGCGCCAGGCGAAATCCGGTTCAAAGTGGATGCCCTTGGGGACATCACGACTGGCCAGGGAGATAGTGACGTCGATCTGCCGGCCGTCTCGGATGACCGAAAGGCTTACCTGACGACCAACCGGCGTCGCCCCCACCTGGCGGATGAGGTGATCGCCATTGACGATAGGCTGCCCGTCAAAGGCCACCACGCAATCTCCGGGACGCAGATTGGCCGCCGCCGCCGGCGTATCCGGACTCACCTCCTTGATCCAGGCCCCCTGGCGCGTGGCGGCCCCCTTGGCGGGTCCATATCCGCCACCGGCCAGGTCCAGACTGATCCCCAGATAACCGTAGCCCACCCGTTCGCCGCGGGCCAGCTTGCTGATGATATCCTTCGTGCGGGCGTCGATGGCGATGGCGTAACCGATCCCCTGGCTGCCGCCCGAACGCGTGGAGATGGCCGTCGTGATCCCGATGACCTCGCCCTTGATGTTCAGCAGCGGGCCGCCGCTGTTGCCTGGGTTGATCGGAGCGTCGGTTTGAATCAGGTTGCCGTAATAACGCTGGTCGAGCGGGTCGAGTTGGGGAGTTAAAACCTGGCCGAGGGCGCTGATGATCCCGAAGGACATCGACGGCCGGCCGCTGCCTTCATAGGCGGACCCGAAGGGGTTGCCCAGAACGATGGCGAAATACCCCTGCCGGACCTCGCTCAGATCGCCCAGCCGGACCGGCTTTAAATTCTCCGCCTCGATCCGCAGGACGGCCAGATCGCTTCGAGGGTCGGTGGTGATCCCTTCCACCGGGTAGCTTTCGCCGTTGGCCACGACGCATTCGATGTCCGCCGGGTCGGCGTTATGTACGACGTGCTCGTTGGTCAGAATCAGCCCCGCCCCGTCGATGACCATCCCGCTGCCCACGGAGGGCACGATCTGCTCAATGGGCAGGCCGCCAGGATCCCGCTCCGAGGGAGTGGAAGAGCGTTCGTTTTCCGGGGCGGCCAGGTTAATCCGGCGGTGGGCTCTTACCGCAACCACCGATGGCCGCACCTCATCGGCGATTTCGGCCAAGGTGCTTTGAAGTCGCTCGACCTGGGCGACATCTTCCTCGGTTATTTGGCCAAAGACCGTCCCCGCCAGCCCGGCCGAAAACGCCAGTAACCACCCACCGGCCATAAGTATGCTTCGTCCGTTCATGCCGCCTCTTGATTACCTGGTGTTTGCTTCGGCAACAGCTTACGGGTTCCGCTTGAAAAACCTCCGGGGCTGTTCCCAGAGCAAACCGGCCTTGGGATATCTTTCCACGATGAATTCAATGCTTTCATCTATACTATCCGTCACCTTGAACAGGTTCATGTCCTCGGGGCTGATGGTCTTGTATTTTTCCATAAGCCCCTTCTGAGTCCATTCCACCAGCGGTCCCCAGAATTCGCTCCCGAAAAGTACCAGTGGCGATGGGGTAGTCCGTTCCGTCTGGATCAGGGTCAGAGTTTCAAAGAGTTCATCCAGCGTGCCGAACCCTCCCGGAAAGCACACAACCGCTACGGCGTATTTTACGAACATAACTTTGCGGGCAAAGAAGTAATCAAAATGGAGGCCGATATTTACGTAGGGGTTGGGTTTCTGCTCGTAAGGAAGGACGATATTCAGGCCCACGCTGGTACCGCCGGCCTCGAAAGCCCCCTTGTTAGCCGCCTCCATGATCCCAGGCCCGCCGCCGGTAACCACGGGGAAACCATTCTCGGCAAGTTTTTTGCCTAATTCAACCGCCTGAAGATAGGCCGGTTCGTCGGGTTTGGTCCGGGCGGAACCGAATACCGAGACGGCCGGTCCAATCCCGCTCATGGCATCGAAACCGTCCACGAACTCCGACATGATCCGAAAAATACGCCATGGCTCGTCCGTGGAGGGCATGGCCATCAACTGGTTACGTTTCATTCGATCACCTCCCTAATAACAATTAGTTTATCAGGGATGGCGAGCAGGGGCGAGAGGCCGTAACGCAGTTCGTTTCAGGGGCTAGGGAAACGCTTCACGCGCAGAAAGTCGCTTGCCGCAGGGATGACTTTATGTGATAGGCACTGTATATGACGATGGCGCACAATCCAACTCATGACCGG
>JAAYCU010000183.1 GCA_012729595.1 Phycisphaerales bacterium | reverse complement strand
TGTTCTTGCCTCCGGTTCCTTGTACGCGGCGCCAACCGCGGCGGTGAGTGACTCAACACCCATCCTACACGGACACCGGAGGTCTATTCACGCCCAGTTTTCAAAAGACTGTTTTGGACAAGAGTGTATCCACGCAAAGAATGGAAATATCGTGCAGCTGTATAATTAAGGCCCTAATAAAAGGTAATTCAACAAAATCTGGTTTGCTGTAATGGGGTGCTATGGCCTAAAATATGCATAGGGTTGCGGCATATGAAAAACAATTACCTGGATGCCGAAGGCGTTCCTGATAACTGGGATAAAGCCGTGGCGTGTTATCAGAACGCGGCTGAACAAGGTGACGCCAGGGGACAGCGTCGCCTTGGGTATTGTTATTACCACGGTGTTGGCAAGCCGAAAGATCTGGCCAAGGCCGTCCAATTGTTTCGAAAGGCCGCCGAGCAGGGTGACGCCAGGGCCCAATACAATCTCGGACTTTGTTATTCGTATGGCCATGGCGTGGCACAGGATGCACGAATCGCCGTAGAATGGTTCCGAAAGGGAGCAGCGCAGGGGATTGCCGGCGCCCAACGCCACCTCGGCTTTTCTTATCAGCTGGGCATAGGCGTGGACAAAGACATCAAGCAGGGTGCTGACTGGATCAGAAAAGCTGCAGAGCAAGGAGATGCTGATGCCCAAAACCACTTTGGCTTGTACATTGCAGCATCCCGTGACCTGCCTGAGCACTTATCGCAGGCCGCAGAGTGGTATCGAAAGGCTGCCGAACAGGGCCATGCTGGGGCCCAGAGCAATCTTGGAATGTGCTTCCTTCGAGGGGAGGGTGTGGCCAAGGATGACCAGAAAGCCATCGAATGGCTGCTGAAAGCCGTAAATCAAGGAGATGACGAAGCCTATAACCGCCTTGGAGCGTGTTATGAAAACGGCTACGGCGTGCCGATGGATAAGTCAAAGGCAGTGGAATTGTATCGCAAGGCCGCGAAACAGGGAAATGCCAGCGCCCAATGCCGTCTTGGCATTTGTTATATGACAGGAGCCGGGGTCCGCAAGAATGCAGCAGCCGGTGTGGCTTGGTTCCGAAAGGCGTCGGAACAAGGGTATGCTCATGCTCAAAATAACCTGGGGCGTTGTTATTTCGGGGGCCTTGGCGTAACAAAGGATTTGTTTAAAGCCGCAGATTATTATCGCAAGGCCGCGGAGCAGGGCCATGCCAACGCCCAATACCGTCTCGGAATGTGCTATGAAAAAGGGGACGGGGGTTGCAGGAATAGAGCGAAGGCGCTTGAGTTGTGGCGCAAGGCTGCCGAAAAGGGCGACCCCGGCGCACAGTACGCTCTTGGGAATTCCACCATGGAGGGGATCGGTGTTGCCAGGGACTTTGCGAAGGCTGCCGGCCACCATGCGCATGCAAGCGAACAGGGCCATGCCGAGGCCCAATACAATCTTGGGTGCTTATATGCAAACGGATTGGGCGTTGCCCAGGATTTGGCCAAGTCCGCAGAGCTGTTTTGCAAGGCGGCCATGCAAGGGCTTGCCGAAGCCCAATACAATCTCGGGTGTTATTATGCGGAGGGCACCGGTGTCCCCCGAGATTTGAGCCAAGCCGCCGAGTGGTATCAGAAGTCAGCCGACCAAGGGTATTCCGACGCGCAGAACAATCTTGGATATTGTTATGCGACCGGCAAGGGCGTGCCCAAGGACTTGGCCAAAGCGGCCAAGTATTTTCGAATGGCGGGCGATCAAGGAGATTCTATCGCCATGCATAATCTTGAGGAATGGTACAAGATGGGGGAAAAGAAATAGCTCCATTTCGTCAGGTCATAAGTGGTGCCATTCCAACAACATTACATCGAACAGGCGGTATCATATTCTGCCAAAAAAGCATAATGCCCATCATAAAAATAGTCTCAGGCGGACAGACCGGCGCTGACCGTGGAGGGTTGGACCCCGCCATCTGGTGCGAGCTGCCCTACGGTGGGTGGTGCCCAAAGGGCCGGCGTGCCGAGGATGGAGTCATTCCCGCACGGTACCAATTGCAGGAAACCCCGTCGAATGGCTACCTCGCCCGCACCGAGGCAAACGTGGTGGACAGCGACGCCACGGCCATATTCACGTACGGCGTCCTCGAAGGCGCGGAAACCGAGGGGTCAGGAAACCGAGGGGTCAGCCCTCATAATAGAGAATAAAGCCTTGCCTGCTGGCGTGCGATGATGTAGGGTGGATCAATGGCACGACAACTCAGGGTGGAGTATCCCGGCGCGATTTATCACGTTACGGTCAGATCGAACGGTAAAGACTGCCTGTTCACGACCGATGGGGATCGGAAGTATCTGCTAGCCCGCATCGGGGAGGCGGCGGAGCGCTGCCAAGCGCGAGTCTACCTGTTCTGCCTGATGCCCAATCATTTTCACTTGGTGGTGGAAACGCCACGCGGCAATCTAAGCGGCTTCATGCATGGGATTCTGACGGGCTACGGGGTGTACTTCAATTGGGTCCATAATCGACATGGGCACGTGACGCAGGGCCGTTATGGGGCCAGATTAGTCAGCGGCGACGACTATCTGTTGAAGCTAAGCCGGTATGTTCACTTGAATCCTGTCAAGGTGGTCGCACTGGCCGACAGGCCGAAGGCGGAGAAGCGGGCGTATTTGCGTGAGTACCGGTGGAGCTCGTATTCTGCCTACATTGGGAAGAGCCCTCGCAACGAGTTTGTCGATTATAATCCGATGCTGTCACTAATGGGGGGCAGCAAGAAGACGTGGCCAGGGAAGTACAGGGCATTTGTAGAAGGCGGTCTTGAGGGGGATGACGATGAGTTTCTTTGCGAATTGCATCGGTCACCACGCAGCATCGGGGATGAGACGTTCCGGGAATGGGTGGATGGGCGTTACAAGGACCGGCTTAAGCAGCGAGGAGTTCCGGAGGATGTCTCCTTTCGGCGGGCCGGGCGTCACGTGGATACCGATGTACTATTGAAAACAGTGGCCAAGGTTGGCGGGATAGAGCAAGCCAGCTTGATGGCAAGACGTCGAGACGCCACCTGGCGGGCGGTGGCCAGCTGGATGCTCTGCAAATACGGCGGTCTGACGCAGCGGGAAGTAGCCGCATTCCTCGGGGTCAGGACGGGCGTGGCGATCAGTTGCCAGTTAAAGAAATTGAGGCGCAGGCTGGCCGTGGATGCGGCGCTGCGCTCCCGAGTCGAGAGAATGGAGAAGATTTTTCAGCGACGTTGATCGTCATAACCTTAATATTTATTCTAAGGGCTGACCCTTTGCGAGATGGGGCGCTTTGCGGCCATGACGGCATTAACGGCAACAATCAATAAAAAGTTCCGGCAGGTCCGCCTGGGAATCCAGGGAAGCCCTGTTTATTACTGGATTTCGCTGGCTTCAGCCGTTGACAGGGCGGCCCGGGAGGAGGAGTGCCAAACGGGCGGCATCCGGATTGCCCGGAACGGACGCGACGGATGGGAAGCGGAGGTGGCCTGGAAAAGCTCGCTCTGGAAGTCCAAGAAGCACTGCTACCGGTTTGAGAAAAACTGCCTGACGCATTGGATCGAATTGGAAGGGCATGGCAGGATATCCCAAGTCACATTCTTCAGCGGAACGGTGAACGGGGCGGAAGAAGCCTGTGTGCCGGGCTTCGGCTCGGTTTATACGGCGGCCCCGAACTTTCTCGACAAACCGTGGTCGCACCCCTCGGAGTACACGGCGAATTCCGCGGGCAATCTCACGCCGCTCTGGGGCAGCGCGTTGAACGGCGGGCCGTTGATGTTCGCGGTCGGGGAGCAGGGGCTCTCCGGCTGGATCGGGATCGGGTTGCTTGCCCGGCCGGGGCAGTATGGGTTCCACACCATGGCGTTCAATCAGAAGCGCCGGCATGCGCTGAATACCCCGGATCATATTGTCGGTACCCAGGCGATCACGCTGGACTACCTGGGCAGCGAGGCGGTCAAGGGCCGGTGGGTTTCCCCAAAACTGATGCTCTTCTCCGGCCGGGATGCGGCGGATTGCCTGCGGCGCTACTGCCGGAGCGTCTATGCCGGCGGCTACGCCTCGAAGCCCGTTTCGAGGCGCGCCGCCTGGTGGCAGAGGCCCATTTTCTGCACGTGGCACGAGCAGGTGGCGTTGGCCGCCAGGCGGCGTGGAGCCGCCGGCTATTTCGACCAGCTGAACGGAAGAAACGTGCGCCGCTGGTTGGCGCGGCTCGATCGCAAGGGCGTTCCGATTGGCACCGTTATCCTTGACGCCCTGTGGCAGAAAGACGACGGCCGCAACGAGGCCGACCCGTTTAAATTTCCTGATTTTCGAGGCTTTGTGGAGGAACTCCACGCCCGGAATTACCGCGTGCTGCTCTGGATCAAAGCCTGGGAGACGAAGGGCATCCCAGCCGCGTGGTGCGTCACCCGCGGCGGCAAGCCGGTCATGGCGGATCCGACTCATATCGAGTACCGGGGCTATGCGGAACAGATGGTCCGTCGGCTGCTCGGCCATGGCCCCGGCTGTTACCACGCGGATGGCCTCAAGATAGACGGGACCAATGTATTGCCGTCAGGGAAAGGACTGAAAAGCAAGGGAGAACGCTACGGGTTTGAGCTGTTGCATGCGTACTTTAAGCTGATGTACGATGCGGCCAAATCGGCCAGAAGCGATGCGCTCGTCAGCGTGTTCACCGCCAACCCCTACATGGCGGATTGCTGCGACATGGTCCGCTTGGGCGATCTCTATACCTTCCGGGGCGATCCCATTCACACGATGCGCTGGAGGGCCGCAACCTATCGGGCCGCGCTGCCCCACGCCCTGATCGACACCGATGGCGCCCTGCATTTCAGCGTGCGGGAGGACACGGAGCAACTCCTGGCAGAGCAGGCCCAACTGGGCGTCCCGTCCCTTTACCAGGCAGACTATCTGGTGAAGAGCAGGCCGTTCGTCAAGCCGGCCATTCGCCGGCTGACACAAGCGGAATACTGTCTCCTTCGCCGGTTCTGCGGCGGCCGCATGCAGACGGCGCGCCGGCGACCTTTCTCTGCCTCGGGCCCCGATGGCCTTCTCCCCTTGCCGCGAATCA
>JAAYCU010000182.1 GCA_012729595.1 Phycisphaerales bacterium | reverse complement strand
CCGGGCGAATAAATCGCGATCCACCCCGCCGCGCGTGTTGCTCTGCGTACAGACGACCGTGGTGAACCGCTGATTACAACAGATGCAGGTCAAGTCATGGCGGCCGAGTGTTGACCATGGCGTTTGCGCGGGCATAAGCCATGCTATTAACCAGACGAACGTAAGCATACGCATATTGTGTGCCGGAAGCAGATGCGCGGCAAGCGAGAAAGTTGAAAATGGAGCGTAGTAATTCCGACAAGGCACGTATGCCCCGGAGCGGCACGGTCAATAGGCAACGCTGCTACCGGTGCCGACGTATCGGCAGGCAGGCAACCATGCCGAAAGCCAGCAGAAGCAGGCCGGCGGGTTCCGGCACGGACCGGCTTTCGAAGCGAGACGCGGTGGCTGCATCCGCACTCATCTCCAGGTCTTGTGCGGTTGGCATCAAGGCCATTGACCAATCCCCGCTCGGTCGGCCGCCCAGGAAAGCTGCCAGAATCGCGTTGTTGATCATGGTGGCTATTTCCTGGTCGGTAAGGGATTCACCCGCCGCCAGGCGGGCCTGGAGCAACTCCGATTCGGTCAGTAGTTGTACACTCTTGGCCGACATCTGGCTTAGTTTGGAGAATGGATTGCCCTGGCCCATCGCGATGAAAAACGGCTCCGTAAGGAAGGCGATAATGTCCAGGAAAATATTGCCTGACATATCGATTGGTCCAATGTCGAAATCCATGGATTTCTCGTCATTGACCGCCCAGCCCTCGTACCCGTAGACGCCGCGATTCGAAACCCGCATGGTCTGGTCATAGAAGCCGAGCATATTGATGCTCGTATCGATATCGATTAGTACGCTACCCTCGGCATAGAAATTCTGGGCCCCGGTATCGACCAGAAAACTGTAGTTCAAGGGCGTGTTGCCGGTGCTCAGGGAAAAGTTTCCTTTCGGACAACAACGCGTGGTATATCCGGCCGAGGCGTTGAGGATGCCGTTCAAGGTCAAGCTCGCGCAGCCCATGTCGAACTCGCGATTGTTATAGAAGGCGTTGGCGTTAATGGTCAACCCGTCGCCGAGGAGATTCCTCTCGCCGGAAATGCCTATGTCGAACAGATTCAGACCGAGGGCCACGTCTTTCCAGACCCCCGCATGAGCCGCGGTCGTGGGAATCAGTACCGCGGCCGCTATCATCCACAACGCTTTTCTACTTCGTTGGATAGTCACGACATGTCTCCATAGCCTAAACAATACCCTTGGCGGTTACATCCTCCGCGGTCAGGATATGTGTGTTCTATCATGAATCTTCCGGACAAAATGAGTCCCTATCAATAAGCTCCAGCCGGCCAGAGACCACTGGATCGCTCGCAACCTTACATTAACGTATTCATCGGCCAGCCGCCACAAGTCGTTTATCTGAAAACTCGCAGGCAACATGCCCGGTGGTCCTGATAACAGCTTGGTGCGGAAAGCGTAAGATGTAATCATTTGTAATATAATGACTTAACCGCCTGCTCCCAGAGCTCCCATAAGCTGGATAATGCAACGGGTACCCATGTGAAAATCGGTAATATGGAAAAATTCGTTTGGGCTGTGCAAATTGCAATCCGGCACGGCAAACCCGAGCATCAGGCTGTCTGCGCCCAGTATCTCCTTGAATAAAGGCAGGATGGGTAAGGTGCCGCCCTCGCGAGTCAGTATCGGCTCACGACCGAAGGTCGAGGCCAGGCTGGCTATCGCGACCTGGAGAATGGGCGAATCGAGCCTGCGCAAGTAAGCGGGACAGGCGGCCGAGGTTGTGATCGAGAGTCGCACGGCCGGGGGGCAGATTCGGCGAAGGGCCTCGTCGAAGGCCCGCGATATTTTGTCCGGGTTTTGGTTGGCGACCAGACGCATGGATACTTTCGCGGAGGCCCTGGCCGGGATCAGGGTGGCCGATCCCGGTCCGGAAAACCCGGCGGTCAGGCCGTTGACATCGAGCGTGGGACGGGCGGTACCCCGCTCGGTAGCAGTATAACCTTCTTCGCCCAAGGGGGTGGGGCTTCCCGTCTGAGCGAGCAGGTTGGTCTCGGAAAGGCCGTGCTGGTTGAGTTGGTGGCGTTCCGTAGCGGTTAAGGGCGTTACATCATCGTAAAATCCTGGGACGGTGACTCGTCTTTGGTTGTCGTGTAGCGAAGCGATCAAGTCAGCCAATACGTTGGCCGGGTTAGCGACCATGCCCCCATATTGTCCGCTATGCAGATCACGGGTCGGGCCATCAACCGTGAGTTGCTTATAGAGCAGACCGCGGGTGGCATAGGGTATGGCGGGGGTGTCGGCGTCATGTTTAAAGGTGTCGGAAATCAACACGTCGTCACAGGCCAGCAAGTCCCGGTTTTCACGGAGAAAAGCAGGCAGATTCGGCGAGCCGATTTCCTCCTCGCCCTCGATCAGGAACTTGACACGTATGGGCAGTTGGCCGGCTGCCTCTTTCCAGCAACGAACGGCGGCCAGATGGGTCATTAACTGGCCTTTGTTGTCCGCACTGCCGCGGGCGTAAATGGCCCCATCACGAATCGTCGGCTCGAAGGGCGGCGATTCCCACAAGACTTGTTCGCCGATGGGTTGCACATCGTAATGACCATAGCAGAGTATGGTTGGCGCCGCCCGGTTAGCTTCGGGTGGGCCGCTGTCGGCAAAGACCGCTGGGTGACCGCCGGTGGACATTATCTTGGCGTGCAGGCCGGACGCGGCCAGTTGCCTTACAATCCACTCGGCACAAGCCAGCATATCCGGCTTGTGTTCAGGGGCGGTGGAAATGGACGGGAAACGTAAAAAACTGAACAGGTCGGCCAGGAAGGCCTCCTGTCGACTTTCGAATACTGAGCTGGCGGATGCAATCAAAGTAGTCGTCCTTTATGCTATATTCCAGTCTGATCCTATCGCAAAGTCATGATAATGGAAACGACGAACGCTATTGTTGATCGCTGGCCGACGCCCGTCGAGTCGGTGGCGTGGCGTCGGGATTCTTGACTGGGAAAAGACCGCGGAAATTTTATAAAGCACTGTTACGCCTGGCTCGTTATTGCCGATATATGACCGATTTAAGTCTGAATCGCGGGACTTGTTATAGACTTGGAATGGCGTATAATCATAAGAAGATTGCAGCTTGGCTATTGTTCGTTTGCAGATCTAATGGGTCGCCAGATCGTTGCTGGTAGCATTTGAAAACCGAGTGTTCGAAAAGTAATTCCCCTCTATTTTGATAGGAGTGGAACTCGTTAGTGCATTGGTGCATATGTAGTGTGATACATTTATGCCAGGTCGATAAGCGGCGTCTTGGTGTGAAGGTATGATTTCGACCTTATAAAAGGTGTTGGCGAAAATATGCCATTGGTTCTCCGTAAGGACGTTTTTGTGAGGTGTGCCCCGGTGCTTATATAGGGTCGAGGGATTCGGCCGGCCATGAAAATCGAACCAAGAAACCAGCTCTGGAAGGAAGTCGGGGTCCGGATTGTCTTCCCCGCGATCGTGTTTTTGGGGTTGTACGTCCTGGCCATGTTCTACTTTATTCTGCCTACCATGCGCGAGAACCTCCTCGCCCGCAAGAAAGAGATGATCAAGGAATTGGTGCAGGCCGGCTGGTCCACCATACTGGTCAATTATCAGGAAGAACAAAGTGGCGAATTCACCCGGGCGGAGGCCCAGCGACGGGCTATTAGACGGCTCCGGCTGATGCGTTATGGGGAAGATCTGAAGGACTACTTCTGGGTTAACGATATCCAGGGTCATATGGTTATGCACCCTCATCTGCCCGAAATGGAAGGGCAGGATATGATTGACTTCGTCGATCCTGCCGGGGTGCGCATTTTCGTGCAGTTCGCCCAGATCGCTGAGCAACATGGGGCGGGTTACATGGAGTACATGTGGCAGTGGAAGGATGATCCGCAACGGGTCGCCCCCAAGCTGTCCTATGTCAAGCTGTTTGAACCGTGGAACTGGGTTCTGGGAACTGGGGTCTATACTGAGGACGTGGATGCGGAAATTGCGGCTCTGACATGGCAATTGACCATCGTGGCTTTGGCAATTCTGGCGGCGGCTATCGTATCTGTGTCATTCATAATCGGCCACGGTATACGTACCGGGCGCCTGCGCCGACTGGCCGAGGAGTCCCTCGATCTGGAGCGTGATTTTTCGCAGCGACTGATTGATAACGCCCAGGCGATTATCCTGGTGCTTGACCCCCAATGCATGGTAATCACATGCAATAAATATACCGAAACCCTTACAGGATACAGCCTGGAGGAATTGAAGGGTAAAAGCTGGCTGGAAGCCTTTATTCCTGCGGACCAGCGTACCGACATTCAGGACGCTTTCGCGAAGACGCTGGCCGGAGAGCACACCCACGGCAATATCAACCCGATCGTGGTCCGCGACGGCCGGGAAGTATTTGTTGAGTGGTATGACGACGAACTGAGGGACGCAAGCGGTAATATTTTTGGTATACTGGCCATTGGGCGTGACGTGACCGCCCGTCTTCAATCCGAGCGGGAGCGCCGGCAACTGCAGGAACAGCTCCATCAGGCCCAGAAAATGGAGGCCGTCGGCCAACTGGCCAGCGGGATCGCCCATGATTTCAGCAATCTGTTGATGGTCGTCATGGGCAACCTGACCAACCTGAAAAGACAACTGGCCGACAACGAACCCGCCCAACGGGAACTGGATATGATGGCCGAGGCGGTGGAACAGGCTTCTGGAATAACCAAATCGCTGCTGACCTTCAGCCGCAAGCTGCCGGCCGAGATGAAACCTTTGCCCATAGCGGAGATAGTGGAAACCTCGGCGCGCATGCTGCACCGACTGTTGCCGACGGCTATCGACCTGCGGGTGGAAATCAATGACCAGGCGCGGTCACTCCAGATCAAGGGGGACAGCACCCAGTTGCAGCAGGTTATTCTGAATCTGGCTCTGAACGCCCGCGACGCCATGCCCCAAGGCGGTCTTCTGCGAATCGCGGCCGCGCCGCGTCCGCTTCCTCGGGATTCCGTCGGAGTGGCCACGGAAAATCAGGTTGCCGGCGTACAAATCGCCGTCAGCGATACCGGCTCGGGCATGTCGCCGGAAGTGCTCGAGCGGATCTATGAACCTTTTTATTCGACCAAGCCGCGGGGGCAGGGTACCGGTTTGGGCCTGGCCATTGTGCTGGGGATTGTCCAGAACCATGGCGGGCACATCACAGTTGAATCCGAAATGGGACGCGGGACCTGCTTCAAGGTGTGGCTGCCTGTTCCGCGCCCGGAGGATATGGATCCCGTTTTTCTCGCCGACCGAAAAATAACAGTGGGCCGGGGGCAACGGCTACTGCTGGCCGAAGACCATCCGTATATCCGGCAAATCATGGCCACAACACTGGAAGCCGAAGGCTATCGGGTCGCCTCCGTCGGCGACGGAGCGGCCTTGATGCGGTACTATAAGGCGCACATGGAGAATATCGACCTGCTTGTCGTGGATATCGATTTACCTGAACGTACCGGCCTGGATTGCCTGCGGGAGATGCGGGCCGGTGGCTTTGATCGGCCGGTAATCGTCATCACCGGTTCGGGGGACTTGGACGCCGAGGAGCAGCTTGATGAATACTCTCTGCTGTTACGTAAACCCTTTCAGATGGCCGACCTGACCCGTCTGGCTGGCAACCTTTTGCAGCAGACCCAACATAAGGAGGTCGAACCATGAGCAAAAAAATCGCCGTTCTGTTGGCCGACGACCATGCCCTGGTGCGGGCAACGCTGGCCGATCGCCTGGCCGCGGAAGCGGACCTGGAAGTAGTGGGGCAAGTGGGCAACGCCGATGAGGCCGTCAGCCAATGCATTCAACGACAACCGGATATCGTGCTGATGGATATTGACATGCCCGGCCTGCAATGTTTCGAGGCCGCCCGGACAATTCAGGCCCGTTGCTCGAACACGCGGATTATTTATTTGAGCGCTTTTTTCAGCGACCGGTATATCGAAGAGGCCCTGACCGTCGAGGCCGCCGGCTATGTAACGAAGAGCGAGCCGCCCGAGGCGGTGATCGAGGCCATACGCACGGCCGTCGCCGGGCGGGTTTATTTTTCACCGGAAGTCCGCTCGCGCATCATCTTTACTCCAAAAGGAGCGCGTCTGAGTTCCACACAGCCCACCCGCCTGTCCACCCTGACTCAACGGGAATTACAGGTACTGCGTTACCTGGCCAAGGGAATGTCCAAAAAGGAAATCGCCAGAACCATCAACTTGAGCGTCAGTACCGTGGAGCGGCACAGCGATCGATTGATGAAGAAACTGGATATCCATGACCGGGTGGAACTCGCCCGTTTCGCCATCCGCGAGGGCCTGGCCGAAGCCTGAGGCGGCCCATTTCGTACCTCACCCCCAGCATTTCCTCAACCCGCTTGACATTGTGAGCCGCCGATGGTCGCCTGTCGTACCTATTCACGAACCGACTCCAGGCATGACATTATCAGTCGTACCGGGTTATCGGACACGGAAATTGGGTATTTCAATGCATGACGCCCCGCGGGCACCCGGTCGATGAGTTTCTTGCGGGTGAAAAACCCGCCGGAAGTATCAGGTCGGGAACTGTAAGAGATGGTGTCGCGAAACGGTCGGGAACGTTATCGATCCGCGACAAAACGGTTATTCGGCACATTGTAAAGGGGCAATATGATGTTCAGTAACATGAAACTGGCGACCAAGATGGCCATGGGGTTCGGGATCCTCGTGATAATATCCGCCGTGCTTGGTGTGACGGGCTGGACCAGTTTGGGCGGCGTAGCCCGGAACGTGGACTTGGAAAGGCGTGGCGTCGAATGCGTGGACGCCTTGAGCGATTGCGCAACTCTACGTCGCGATTTTGCCATACGCGGTTTCGCCAGGGCCGACGGCGAAGATAAAAACTCCGTGGATAAATGGTACGAAGCGTTCAATAACCTTACCGCTCAACTCGAGGGCCTTAAAAGCGCCCAGGGCATGAGTACGGAACATCAGGGAATGGTACAAACTGTTCTGGGCAAGGCCCAGGATTACAAGAATGTATTCGCCCGACAGGTCGAAGCCCGTGGCTCAAAGGATGAGGCTTTCGCCGTCTGGGGCCGGGTGGGCGGCAATGTAACTCAGGATATCCAGAACGTGATCACTCAAGTTATCAGGCCCGCGCTGGCCCAGGCGGAAACCGGCGGCCAGGTTGAGGAAGTCGTCCGTTGGGCGCGGATCAACGATCAACTCGACAAGGAAGTGATTCAACCGTTTTTGCTGATGCGTGTTCTGGCTGTCTATCTGGTGGCCACTAACGCCGACGCCCAATGGGAGGGATATCAGCGGCAGTTGCTTGCCGCCAGGGAAGGGCTGGCCATGTGGGCCCAGCAAATCAAGGGCGAAACGCAACTGGAGGCCGTTGCGGCCAAGTTGAACGATCATTTCAAGCAGTACGAGGATGGAGGCCAACAGTATTACAGCGGCATTCTCGCCGACCGGGCCGCGGACCGGGAGTTGCGACTCGCGGCTGCGGATATCCTGGAAACGATAGGCCGACTGACCACGTCGCTTAACGAGGAAATGGAGAGCATGATGGCTCGCAGCAATGCCCTGATGATGGGTATGGCTGTCGGGGCGGTTATAATGGGTGTACTCTTGGCGATCTTTATCACCCGAAGTATCGTCAAGCCGATTAACCGGATTATCGCGGGTCTCAACGAGGGCGCGGACCAGGTGAACGATGCGGCCGGTCAGGTTTCGTCCGCTTCCCAGCAGTTGGCCGAAGGCGCCAGCGAACAGGCTTCCTCGCTGGAGGAAACCTCGAGCGCTTTGGAAGAGATGGCGGCCATGACCCGGACCAACGCCGCTAATGCCAAGGAAGCCAACGACCGTGCCGCCCAGGCCCGCCAAGCTGCTGATGCCGGCGACCAGACCATGAAGCAGTTGAATGAGGCCATGAATGGCATCAACACGTCTTCGGAGAAGATCAGCAAAATTATCAAGGTGATCGAGGAAATCGCCTTCCAGACCAACCTGCTGGCCCTGAACGCCGCGGTCGAGGCCGCTCGGGCGGGCGAGCATGGCAAGGGCTTCGCCGTGGTGGCCGACGAGGTGCGTAATCTGGCCCAGCGCAGTGCTCAGGCCGCCAAGGAAACCACCGAACTGATCGAGGACGCGGTAAACCGCTCCCAGCAGGGTACCGCCGTTGCCGGCGAGGTGGGCGAAGCACTGGGCACCATTGTCAGCGATGTGGCCCGGGTGACCGAACTGGTCAACGGAATTTCCCAGGCCTCCCAGGAGCAGGCCCAAGGCGTGGACCAGGTCAATACGGCCGTAGCGCAGATGGACAAAGTGACTCAGCAGAACGCGTCTGGCGCCGAGGAATCCGCATCCGCGGCTGAGGAATTGGCTGCTCAGTCGCAGGCCGTCAAGGCGATGGTTAACGAACTGGTGGTTTTGATAAGCGGAAAAAATGCCGAAGCGGCCGAGGCGGCCACGGCCGGCGCGCGGGTGAACCGCAACATTGGCAAGAAGAAACTGAATGTCAACGTGGCCCACAGGGAGCGCAAGAGCACGAACAGAAAAGCGGCACCGGCGGCCGGCTCGACCGCCGTCGCTGGTAATCCCGAATTCCTGACCCTTGATGAGAAAGATCCAGGGTCTTTAACGGACTTCTAAACGTACCCAGTGCCCTGATCGCGGACGAACGCCGGCTATGCGATTTGCCGGCGTTCGTCCTCCCTCCATTATGGGGATTATCGATCGGATTGTTGCTCATCGGCCGCAGCGCTCACCCCGGCCGGCATCGTGTCACCGTGCGATATAGTGAATCCCGCTCGACAGGCACGCCACCCGCCTCGGTAATCAAAGCTCGAAGCTGTTCCACGGTCATTTCCTGATGTGTATCTCCACTTGGCTTGGTGATGTCGTACCAGACTACCGTCCCGTCCAGATCGTCCACTCCCCAATTAAGGCTGACCTGAGCTAGCTTGGGTGTCTGCATGACCCAGAACGCCTTGATATGGGGAATGTTGTCAACCAGTAAACGCGCTACCGCCAAGGTACGGAGGCAATCCAGCCCGCTCGGCCCGGGAAGGTCGGACAGGCCGCTGCCGGCGGGGATGAACGGCAGGGGGACCAAACAATTAAAATGGGCGGATTGCTCGGCGAGTGATGCGTCCTGGTGGGCACGCAGCTTGAGCAGATGGTTCACCCGTTCCTCGACGCTCTCGATATGGCCGAAAAGCATTGTCGCGTTCGAAAATATCCCCATTTCGTGGGCAATGCGGTGTACGTCAAACCAGCCTTGCTCGCCGATCTTGTTCTTGAAGGCCTCCGCATGTACGCGCGGGTCGAATATTTCCGCGCCACCGCCGGGGAGGCTGTTCAGGCCCGCCGCCCGAAGCTGATTGAGCACTTCTCGAATAGTCAGGCGTGGACGGGCTATGCGTGAAAAATGAACGATCTCGATTGCGGTGAATGCCTTGATGTGCAATTGCGGACAAGCCAGACGTATTTCCCGGCAGATATCCAGGTAATAATCGAAGGGCAAGTTCGGATGCAGGCCCCCGACGATATGCACCTCGGTTGCGCCCGCCTCGGCGGCCTGCCGGGCCTGTTGAACGATTTGTTCCACTGTAAGCTGGTATCCGTCCGGAGTGTCCGTCCGGTAAGGCCGACAGAAAGAGCAGAACCGGCAACGTAGCAGGCAGTAATTGGTATAGTTGATATGCCGATTGATGTTGTAATACGTATTACGTCCATGCCGTCGCTCGCGGACAAGGTTGGCCAACTCCCCCAGCGTATGCAGGTCGGCAGAGCGAAACAAACGGATGCCGTCGGCTGCGTCCAGTCGCTGGCCGTCCCGCGTCTTGGCGGCAATATCGGTGATTTCACTGAAGGGCATTTAATATACTCTCAAGGGCCAGTCGATTCGCGGTCAGGATGTTCACGGCTTCTGTGTAATCGGCGAATTCCTGGTCCACCACTAGCCAGCCGTCGTAGCCGATTTTCGCCAGGTGCTCCACGATGGCTGCGACATTCATCTCACCTCGGCCAATGGGCACCGCACGTTTCCCGACTTGGTCGGTAATATGTGCGAGGGCCAGTCGGTTGGCGAATTCGGTAAGAAGGTAGCGAGGGTTGACCGCTGCCGAGTGAAACTGCCCCGTATTGTTCAACAGAAACAACCGGGGATGATCCACTGCTTGCATAACATAACGCAGGTCTTCGATTTGCTCTACCCGGGAAGCGTAGGAGTTGGATAGCTGGATATTCAGTTGCATCTCATCCGCGATGGCCAGAAGGGCTTCCAGGGCAACCGCGAACATCTCTAGCGATTGGTGCCTGCGGTCGCCGCCGAGCAGATTAACCGCTTCGAGACCCAGGGCCTTGGCCGTCTGCATCATATCGTGCAGGCTGCTCAGTTCCTCGCGCAATTCTTCGGGGCTGGTCGCCGCGATTTCCCTGATAGTCAGCCCGGATAGAGTGAAGCCGTATTTGCCCAGAATGTCCTGCAGGACGTTGGCCGGGCATCGGTCCGCGTAAGCCTCGGATTCCACTTGCCACCAGGACAGCTCCACCGCTTCATAGCCGGCCTCCCGGATCGCGGAAAACGCTTGATCCAAAGGCTCATCCGGCAGGCATTGCGTGCTGCAGCTAAGGCGCATCGGAAAACCCTTCCTCGGTGGGTGCGATCTGCGGCTTCGTACGAAGCAGGCAGATCATTCCCTGGTCCGCCCAACAGATCATATCGCGTAACCCGGCCGGACCAAAGTAGCCGACTGCCGTGTAGGCGTCCGCTCGGGAGGCAAAGTATTTCTCGATATTGTGGGTAATCCCAGCCAGGAGGTCCACCGGGTCCGCTTCAGTCACGCTATCTTTCGGCAGCAACTCCAGCCGCCAGTGGAACAGATTGACCGGCGGCAAGGAATACGGGGCCGGATCATTGAAAACGCCTAAAGTCTTAGCCTGATCCTCGAATTGACGGATGTTCCAGGCCACGGCCAGTCGGCTGGTCAGCCCCGTTGAATCGTTTTTATATGCTTGCAGATAGTCGTATCCCCAAAATGCCGTTGTCGCCCACATTACGGAAAATGCCACTGCTCGCGGGCCGGTTTGCCGGATTACCCGCCCCAGGATGACCATGGCCATAATGCCGAGGAGCACTTCCGCCAGCAGGGCAAAGCGGCCGTAATCCGCGTTCTGGTTCCAGGCGAAAAGCAGGAATTGGATGAGATTGCTGCACGCGGGCAATAGGACGAGCAGTAATATGCCCGCCGGAATATCGGCAACGCGCTTCCTGTCGGACGAGATGCCTCGGATGAGGGTACGCACTCCGAAAATCGTAAGCCCACAGATACAGGCCCCGAAAAAAACCGGCGAGACTCCCTCGGCCAATAAAAGAAAACCGTTACCCAATGATTTCATGAATGGCCCAATCGTAAACATTGCCCGGGTGTTGGCCAGATTGGAATGCAGGATAGGCCGGTTGCCGATAAGGTGAATCAGTACATAAGGGTTCGTGATAAAAAAAGTCACCAGGGCCGCCGCGCCGGTTAGAATCGTCATTTCGATATGTTTACGCGGAGTTTGCTTCTGCAGGAAAACCATCGTTGGTAAAATCAGCAGCGCCGGCCAGGCGTTGAGTACCATGCCGAAAGCCGCTCCGGCTGAAACGGATGCTATCAGCCCCCAGCCTCGCCGACCGCTATCCAGATACTTGATTGCCGCCAAGGTAGTCAGCAGGGTCAGTACGACGCCGGGTAGATGTGGCTTGGCTTCGTGCGTTACGGTGACCACGACTGGCATGAACATGAAGCATAGGGTCGCCATCGCCGCGGTCAGCCGATCCCCTCCGCTTAAACGGAGAACCAGCAGGTAAACCGCCCATACGCCTACCAAGGCCCAGGCCACGACATAGAGGCGGGCCACCACATAAAACCGCCCGAACTCCTCCGGCCGGTCGAGATAGTAGGCGATATCGCCGGTCAAAGTGATCGCCCCAAGGATGTCGGCAACTTTCAGCAGCAAGCCCACCGGATAAATCCACAAGCCGCCATACTGATACAGGCGTGGATCAAAATCGCCTTGACCTGGACGCATGGTCGACAAGGCCATCATGGTGACCATCTCATCAGGATGGTTAGTATACAACCGATACCGCCGGATGATCTCCGCTCGCTGGTGATCGGTTTCATTCAAGACCACGCTCTCTCCCCGGGCGATGACAGGGTTAACGTCCATGTCCGCCCCGCGCGACGGATCGATCGGCCGTTCCCCGGCCAGCCGTTGTATTTTTTCACCAGTCCAGACTGGCTCGGTTCCAAACAGGAAGGAATCCACGTCGCGCGAGGGTAGCCCCCAGGTGATTCCGGTACAAAAGACCAGTGCCCCGGACATCAGCAAAGCCGCCATCAGGATTCGTGAGGACCACCGGCCGTGTGCCATACCCGTGTCTTGTTTCATGACGAAACCCATACAATATCCGCGATTGCCGACGTGGCCAGAAAAAGGCTGACCAGTCCGTTGATCGTGAAAAACGCTACGTTGACCCGCGAAAAATCGTCAGCCCGGACCAGGCTGTTTTCAATCAGCAATAGTAACGACGTTGCGCCCACCCCGAGAGCGTAAAGCCACCCCAGACCGGCCAGTGGAATCAATAGTAGCAGGTGGGCTATCGTAACGATGTGGGCCAGTCGTGCGATCCATAAAGCCTTGCTTGCCCCGATCCGGGACGGCAGGCTGAAAAGGCCCTGAGCCCGATCAAAATCTATGTCTTGACAAGCGTAAATGATGTCGAACCCGCCCACCCAGCCGATGACCGCTCCCATTAGTGCCAACGCGGGCCAGCCTGTCGAGGCCGGGTCGATTGCCAGCCAGGCTCCGACCGGAGAAAGGGACAGAGCCCCACCCAACACGAAATGTGACCAGCGAGTAAAACGCTTGGTGTAGGAATAAAAGCACAGATAGGCAAGCACCAGCCACGATAGGGCGATAGGTACGGGATTAGCGAAATACCACCAGAAGCCCAGGCAGCACAGAATGAAGGCGAAGACCGCAAAAGCCAGAAAGGCGGTCGCCTGGCGAACGGATATTGTTCCTGCGGGGATTGCTCGCCCGGCGGTACGGGGATTGCGTGCGTCCAGCCCTGCGTCGACGATGCGGTTGAATGTCATGGCCACCGATCGGCCGGCGATCATGCAACCGACTATCAGCAGTACTTGCCCGGTCATCGGCCAGGGGTGAGCCGCGATTCCCGCATGATAAGCCGATCGGGCCGCCATGAACGCTCCGATCAACGCGAACGGCAGGGCGAACACCGAGTGCGAGACTTTTATCATCTCGCCCCATTGCTGGGCCAGCGAAACCCCGGAGATAAGTCTTCCGATCATGCTCATTCGTGAGATGATATCCGCTACCCCTCAAATCTCCAGACAGAGTACCGCTGGAATAAATTCATATGGTATTTCGGGGACACGTCTTTTTCTGCTCTTCCCTCGTGTTTTTCCCATGAGAAGCCTCTGGACTGCGCAATCGAATTTTTCTCTATAAATGGTTGTGCGGGGGCTGGATGGTCAACCGATCATGTTCATGGCTATTTGGGCGGTATGACCGGCCGCGCCGGAGGTGCCCAGGGAGGCAATGACCGAGGCAAGGTCGGCCTGCATGGTTCGGCGGCGTTGGTCGTTCGCCAGAAGATCGAGGGCTTCGGCGGCAATCGGCTCGGTCGAGGTGTAGTAGGGCATGAACTCGGGCACAATACGGCGTCCGGCCAGAATGTTGACCAGTGAAAGATGCGGGGTACGAACCAGCCATCGCCCGATCAGTCGATACCCCCACTTAGACCCGTTGTACATCACCACCATGGGTACGCCGTACCACGCCGTCTCCAGGGTGGCCGTTCCCGACGCGACCAAGGCCAGAGTGGCGGCCGACAGAATCTCGCTATTGCTCTGTCTTTCCACCCGCCAGTGGAAAGTCTCCATAACGAGAGCCTGCCGGATCATTCGTTCCGCCGAGTCGTCGGCCGCGGCGAAAAGAAAACCCGCTTGTTCATACTCGCGGGCGATGGTTCGACAGACTTCGATCTGTCCGGGCAGGACTTCCGCGATTACATGGTGTCGCGAGCCGGGGAGGCAAGCGATCAGTGGCCGAGCCGTGGATTTTAATTCCTCAACTCGTTCGGCCGCCGGACGACAATTGCTTAACTGGCTGATTAACGGATGGCCGACGAAGCGGGCCTCGACCCCCCGTTGTCGAAAATACTCCTCCTCAAATGGAAGAATGACCGCCAGCCGATCAACCCGTCGCCGAACGCGGCCGATACGCCACGGAGCCCAAGCCCAGAGTTGGGGGGCAATATAGTACAAAACGGGACACCCGGCGGCCTTGATTTTTCTGGCCATGGGCAGATGAAGGGCCGGCGAATCGACCAGTATGGCCAGATCGGCCGGTTTTTCCCGCAACTCCCGATAAACCCGGCGAACCAGCCGCCAGGCATGGCCGGCCAGCCGGAGTGCGCCGAGGAGCATGGCCGAACGCTTGGTCAGGTCGTCGATCGCATGGCAACCAGCCGCCTGCATCAGTGGGCCGGCGACCCCGAAAATTTGCGCATCCGGACGAGCTTGGCGGATTACGCCGATCAGTTCGGCCGCATGACGGTCCCCGCTCGGCTCGGCTGCCGATATGAAAATCCGTGGCGGCTGCCCGGCCGCCAAACCAGTATTATCTATGAGTTCAGTCACGGTGAAGGAATCTAGCCTCTACTCTTGAAAGGGTCAAACGGCGATCATGTAAAAAACTCCGGAAATGCCGGGCGTCCCGAAAATGTGAATAAATGCGTGTGCTGCTGTAAATCGGGCGAATCTCCTGTTTTTGTGTTCAATTGCTACACGACAATTCGCGGATAGCTTGTTAGGACCGGTTGCGGAATCGTTTTCAGATGCTAATATGTTCGGTCTGTCAATCCCGCTGGCATATTCCTTGAATTTCCACTAATATGCGGGATTCCTGTATCGTCTCGATGTGTTGGCTGTTCGGCCATTCGCGTCGAGGTGAGCCTGTCAAGATGACGGGTGTGGGATGAATCATGCGGAATGGTCCGCGGTCCGGGCAGGTGCGCGACGCCTGTGCGGATCCTTGATAGTCGCCGCTGGAGGTGTTCATTGGCATCGGAACTGGTACGACAACTACTTGACGCTGGGATTCACTTCGGACATCGCACGAGTCGGTGGAATCCCAAGATGAAGCCGTATATTTTCGGCAAACGTAATCTGATTCACATCATTGATATTCGCGAAACGGTCAAGGGTATTCTGCGGGCCAAGAAGTATGTGTCTCGCGTGGTGGCTAAAGGCGACGACGTGCTTTTTGTCGGCACCAAGCGACAGGCTCGTAGCGCCGTTATCGAGGTGGCCGCTAAGCACAACATGCCCTACGTCACCGAACGTTGGCTGGGTGGTACGTTGACCAACTTTCGGACCATCCGTTCGCGGTTAACTCGTTTGGATGAGCTGGAGCGTATCGAAGCGGAAGGAATGAGCGAGCGGTATAGCAAAAAGATGGTTGCCACTCTGACCCGCGAGCTGCGAAAAATCAGGCGGAACCTGGACGGTATCCGCAAGATGAACCGCTTGCCCGGCGTTTTGGTGTTGATAGACCTGAATCGCGAGCATATCGCATCCCGCGAAGCCCGGTCTCTGGGGATACCTGTTATCTCCCTGATCGATACGGATTCGGATCCGGACAACGTGGATATTCCGATTCCCGGCAACGACGATGCGATCCGGGCTATTGAGTTGGTGCTCAAGCATGTGGGCAGTGCGATCGAGGAAGGCAAGCGCAGCCGGGCCGTAGAGGAAGAGGTTTCTCGGGCGGCCGCGCGACGCTCATCCCGGAACCCGGCCCAGCAGGAGGAGGCCGCGCCAGTGGCTGCGGTAGCCGATCAGCAAGTCGTTACCCAGGCTGGCGAATCCTCATCTGACTCGGTCGTGGCCTGAGACACGTATCGGGTGACATGAAACGCGTGTTTCACCCCGTAGAGTTGACCCGGAAGATACCACGGGGGTTGCGGCGACTGGTAAGGTCGCGCACAAACTTGGCGACAATCGACCTTTAATATAGGAGTCATGAAAACAGATGGCAGCAATTAACGCGGCAATGGTTAAGAGTCTTCGCGAACGTAGCGGCCTGCCCATGATGGACTGCAAGCAGGCCTTGATGGAAACCAACGGGGACGAGAGCGCAGCTTTTGAGTTGTTGCGTAAGCGCGGAGCAATGGCCGCTGAGAAAAAGGCCGGCCGTACCACCGCCGAGGGACGCATCGGGAGTTACAGCGACAAGCAGGCCGGCAAGGCAGCCATCGTTGAAATGCTCTGCGAAACCGCTCCGGTCGCCAATAATCCCGACTTCCGCCAACTGGTGGACCAACTGGCCAAGCATGTCGCTTTGACTGGTGCGGGTAAGATCGAAACGCTGGGTGAAGAAAAATTCAGTGAACAACCGGACATTACTATAACTGAACTGCTCAACGACCTGATCAACCGTATCCGTGAGAACATGAAGCTCTCGCGGGTAGTCAGGATGACCGGACGATCCGCTACTTATGTGCATCATACCGGCAAGGTTGGCGTAATTATTGGCGTGGAGGGCGATGGCGGAGATGACGCCTTGCTCAACGATGTCTGTATGCATATCGCGGCCCTGCAGCCGGAAGCCCTGTGCCGCGAGGAATTGCCCGCCGAGCTGGTCAAGAAGGAAGAGGATATTGCTCGCGAGCAGATTCGAGCCTCCGGCAAGCCGGAAAACATGATCGATAAGATCCTGGTAGGCAAGATGAGCCGCTGGTACGGTGAACACGTATTACTGGAGCAGCCGTTCGTCAAGGACGACAAAAAAACCGTAGGCAAGCTTCTCGAGGAGGCGGGGGTCAAGCTGACCGGCTACACACGACTGCAAGTTGGGGAAGCTTAACAGCGAATCGTTAAGGAGCGCCCTTTGGCGAAAAGCGTCAAACACCAGAAAGGCCGGAAAGGCCGAGCGCGCCCCAGTCATAAGCATAAGCCCACTTATCGACGTGTGCTGTTGAAAATCAGCGGGGAGGGCTTGTCAGCCCCGCAGGGGTTTGGACTTGGCCGCGACGCGCTGGACTATGTGGCCTCCCAGGTGGCCGAGGTCCGGGCTCTGAATGTCCAGGTGGCTATCGTAGTCGGTGGCGGGAACATGATTCGCGGCGCCTCTCTGGCTGGCGATTCTCGGATTCCCGAGGCCACCGCCCATCAGATGGGTATGTTGGCGACCGTCATCAACGCTCTGGCCTTGCGCGAGACTTTCGAGGCGGCCGGCATGAAAGCCCGGGTATTGTCTAGTTTGCCGGTAGCCTCGGTTTGTGAGCCTTTTGATCGACT
>JAAYCU010000181.1 GCA_012729595.1 Phycisphaerales bacterium | reverse complement strand
TTGATCGATCATCACCATACACCTAGTGTTAATTGGCAGCACCACGGCACAACCGTCCGAAGCTCGATAGCAATCGCAATTCCTTGTATATTGCTGACGAGTGATTGTCGCCCACTATATGTAACCATGGAACGATAACATGTGCGACTATATCCACTCAACCTTGTAAGCATTGCCCCGACTTACAGATACTTTCGATACCAGTTACAGGATATATTTGCCCTTCCTGTATCTCTGAAACCACGAAACGCAGTTTACCCGTGGCTGAACGGGGCAAGCGCTCGACATATTCGATGCGAATTTCGGCCTCGTCGCCAAACCGCTCACGGAATTTCCGCAACAGCATACTTTCGTCATGCGCCGTATAGTTTGCCCCCCGGACCACGCGGACGTGCAGCACGCCGGGGGTGTCCTGATAAAGCTGGGCCTCCCTGATGTTCTCAAAATCCTTGAATATATGGGCCATGCGGCCCACGCGGGCGCCATTGCGCAGGATAACATAATCCTCCTTGCGGCCGTCGATGGACCGGACAATACGACCGGGCCGTCCGCAATCGCATAGCCTGTCGTCCAGCTCCACCACGTCCCCGACGTCGTATCGCACGAAAGGCATGGCCAGGTTGGTGAAACCGGTACCCACGACCCGATAGCCCTGCCCATCGTCCAGAGGCACGAACTCCGTGGCCGCGAAATCCTCATCGACGTGCAGCCGTCCGCAGGGGCACTGGGAAATATTAGCCACCGCCTCGGACATGCCATAATGCTGAACCGGAGTGATTCCGAAGACCTGCCGAATCAGGTCCACCTGCTGCTCCAGAAGGCTCTCCGACCCAACCGTGATCCAACGCAGCGGGTAGCCCAGTGTTTGCCCGCTTTCCAAAATATAAGAGGCCAACAACACCAACAGCGAGGGGTAGCCATGCAACCAGGGCGGCCGGCACCGGCGCAATTCGTCAATATAGTACCCGATTGTATCCGGAGAAATATGGTATCCGCTGAACAAGATCTGGCGGCCGGGACGGTTATAGCGCCAGAACGGCGGCCGGGTTTGTCGTAGAGGCACGATGGGGCGCCCCCCGAAATAACCGTGCCATACGTCGAAAGGCAGATCGTGCCACCGTCGATATCTCCACCACACAGCGAATTGCCGATGGAGAGACTCTTCTGTGGCAACAAAACGTAGCCCGCTGCCGGTCGTCCCGCCGGTACGCATGAAGACCCGCTGTCTGGGATTGATTTTCGTGGACAGCAAGTCCGCGAAGTTTTCCCGCACGTCCGCCTTGGTCAGGATGGGCACCCTTTCCAGGTCTGCCAGAGTGGTGATGTCCCGCGGATCGATCCCGAGGCGCTGGAACATGCGTTGATAGTAGGGCACGCTATCGGCGCAATGCTGGATATATTCAGCCAATCGGCGATCCCGATAGGCGATCGTCTGTTCATGGGTCCAGTTGCCGTGCCGTTCCGCTTCTTCCAGGGCTTTCCTGAAATACGGCCCGAGCCGATTTCGCCGAAGGCGCCATCCCTCCAGACTGCATACCCAGTTTTGCATCAAGCTGGGTAATCTCATATACAACGAATCGAGATTCAAGGCGAACCCCTTTCAGCGCATCCGACCCATCTATCAAGGCGAGACTGGATTATCAATATTTCCCGGATTTGCGCCGGCAGTTATTACATCGGAAGCAATTTCCGGATTTCCCTTAGCAAGTGGCGGAAACTGCGTATAACCACAGGGAACGCGACCGGCGGGGATACCCTGAACAGCAGCATTGATAACTTTCATTTGAAAATACGGATTATAATATTTATCGACCATGCGATAGCAATCGCGTCTGATGGTTTCGCGGTCGCTGCTCATCACGATCCATTCCCGAATCGCCCTGGCCAGGTCATATAAGTCACCGTAACGAAATAACTGGCCTGTCTGCCCAGGTATAACAGCCTCATATTCCGGGCCATGGTTCTCCGGATTGTCATGGATTAATACCGGGGTACCATAACCCAGGCTATGGATACAGGTCAGGCCGATCGGCCCCGGCACTACACAAAGGTCAGACGACGCGATCAACGGCCCCATGACTTCTTCATCGTAACAGGCCCCGTAAAAGGTCACTCGATCGGCGATACGCAGCCGTTCGGCCAACGCCTGCAGGGAAGTCTTTTCCGGTCCGTCACCGATCAGCAGCACATTGGCGTCGAAGCCTTCTCCCGCCAACCTGGTCACCGCTTCCAGAAGCATATCCATACGCTTGTTGGCGACCAAGCGACCGCTCATGACCAGAATCGGCCATGCGGGATGGGTGAACATTTGGGCGCGGCACTGTCGGCACATCTCGTCAGTAATCCGTTCGCGAATCATTACCTGCTTATCCCAGTCCAGCGAATTAAAAACAACATAGATGCGCTCGTCGGGATAACCGCGTTCCACCAGCATATGGGCCACGCGGTTGCCATAGATAAGTAGACCATGAGCAAGCTTATAAAAACGCATCCTTAGCCAGCAATTCAGGCCGCGTTTTTCCTTCCGCAAGCCGTGCGTCCACATCAGCACACGTTTACCGGTCAAACGAGCCACAATGGCACTAAACCACGTAGATATATGATGACAATCGCCAGGATAAATGATAGCATCATACCGAGTATCAAATCCAAGACCAACTACGCCGCTTTGCCACAGAATCCCCTTAGGGCGTCGTAGGCTGTAGTTCTTCACGAGCCTCCAGCGCAGTCCCCCTTTCTCTACAGGAATATCGTGTTTTCTGATGTCGATAGTCTTGAGCCCAGGACTATCAGAGGTTTCTCCGGATACTAATGTGAAATGCGGGGCGGGCGGCACCTGCTGGCACATCATCCGAAATATGGGCTCGCGATAGTGAGATAATATCCGCTGAACCAAGGCGACACGGATTGGTTTGAAAACATGCGTGTCAATGGAATTCAAGATATGGCCTCCATCACTTTGCGGACATTGTCATCCCACGATACGCCTCCGAGTTCGACAAGACGCCGTTTACCGTTTTCAACCAACGTTTGACACAATACGGAATCGTTTTTCAGCCGAAGGATCGCGTCGCGCATGGCCCGGGGATCGCGGGGATCGAAATACAAGGCCGCGTCCCCGCAAACGGCATGGGCAAAATCAAGGTCACTGGTTAGTATGGGAACACCGAAGTACATTGGTTCAGGGTATATACCAAAGGACTCCAGTAATGTAGGCATAAGCAATCCTTGACAGGAACGATAGTACCGCCCAACTTCTGCGTGATCGATGGGTCCGACATTGACGATGTTATCGCCAAGCCCCAGGCGAGCAATCCTCTTCAAGAGCTTCGCCGCTAAGGGATGCTGTTCCGCGGCAATGGTCAGGATAACGGCAACATCGTGTAATTCACCACGGAAGCGCTCAAATGTCTCGATGATACCTTCAAGATTTTTGTGTGTATAGTAACGCGTCAGGCATAAGAGTATCATGGATTTGCTTGACCGTATCGGCGGGCCAATTGGATCCTTTGACGACATGGCCTCAACGAACTCCGAAATGGCGTTTGGGCAAATTAACACTTCACCATCATAACTATACATTCGTCGCACGCGATCGGCCATCACTTCGGTCTGACAGATCAGCCAACTAGTGTCCCGAAGCTGTTTGCGGAATCGGGATTTTCGATAATAAAATAAGGCAGTCTTCGGATCAATGAGTAGGCGTGGGATTGGTCCATGTTTAATTTGCCTCAGCGGGTAACACCTGTGCGCATTATGAAAAAATATGGCTTGTGGAGCGGGTGGCTTTACCAGGCCATAATTCCCCAAAGCTAAGATACGATCCGGCTTGAATTCGGCTATTACTCGAGGATACCGACAGGTGTCATAAAACCACCGTCGAAGAACCCCAGAGTGTTCGTAAGATAACACAAACGCGTCCGGGAACTTGCCGCAGATTTCCTCGTAGCCGAGCCCCGCAGGGATAATAAACAAATAAGTATGCTGTGGGGCCACTCGGGCCAGGGAGGCAATAAAATTCCTGCCAACCGTCAATCCTCCCGCCATGCGCAGCCCGTGTGCAATCACAGCAATTCGTTTCTTCTTGAACTCGGTTGGGGAGGAGTGCATGACGGTTTCTCTCCACTCTGACACCACCGGTTGGTCCACATACCGGCATGTTATTTCTACCCGTTCACAATGCTGGACAAGATATCAAAACCGAGAATACCTTTCAGATTATACTCGACCGGCTGGGCCCGCACGGTTCCATCGATTGGTATACCCATAGTTCATCGGCATCGCCCAAGCTTCGCCAGATGGGACGTTCCCAGTCGATAGCCAAGCCATAGTGTTCTGATCTTCGATATCGCGCAACTTGGTAATCAGGGTACTGATCAGTAGCAGCATGGCGATGGACAGGCCACTTGGGCTAACCAGAATATTCTCAACCTGACATACTGCCACTGTCGCCAACATTAACCCCAGAGCCAGCTTGGCCGCGTCCTTGAGAAAAGGATCCGTGGTCCGTCTTATAAACTGGTATGCATTGACGGTTTGCCCGATCAGAACCGCTACCACGCACAACAGGCCGAAGATGCCTGTATTGACCCAGATTGCCAGATACGAATTATGAAAGGAAAGTCTGAGATAGGCTGATGCGATATTGTCAGCACCGTGGCCCCGCCCGATGATCGGACTTGCCATGCTAAGCTGCAAACCAGCCTCCCAACGTCTCATGCGTCCGCCCAAATCCTTCCGCGCAAATCTATCAAGAAGCCAGTCGACATCATAACCTGCCAATATAATTGAACCTGCAAACAAGACTACCATCAACAAGACCAACCAGATACCGACGGTACGCAAAGCGCCTTTTCTGATCAACAAAGGAATATTAGCCAGCACCGCTACGATTATCGATTGCCGCGTACCACTCAGAAAAATCCATACGGGCATGGTCAACAGTCCGGCGAAACCGGCCAGCCGCCAGATTCGCTTTTGGGATTGAATCACCGCCCAGATCATGAAAGGCAAGAAGGTAACCCCGATCTTCGAGTATGTAACGGGATTGGTTTCACCACCACCTGTAAAACGTAATTGCCGACCGGAGAGAAAATCCCCTACGTTAAACAAACTGTAAAGGGACCAGACCAGACCAGCCACCACGCAGCATTGAAAAAAACGCGTGACCGACTCGCGCGAATTGAAATAGCTCGCCCCGCCCAGGG
>JAAYCU010000180.1 GCA_012729595.1 Phycisphaerales bacterium | reverse complement strand
CGGCCAAGCTGGCCGGCTCCATGGCCAACCTCGTGATTGACGCTCTCGATTGCCGGCTTGCCGAACCGCTTCAGCTTGGGGGGAACTTCGAGGGCAACGCCGATCTGGCCGCGTTGCTGGAAGTCATGGCCCGCGTCGGCGGCCAGGAGGAGCCCCCGGCCGTCAAAGGGCGGCTTGCCTTCAAGGGACGCGGCGAATCCACCGCCGAGCAGGTCCATCTGACCAGCGAATTACGGATTGACGACCTCGAGATTCTTACGGCCGAGCAGCCGGTGCGGGAAAAACAAGTCACCTTCACCTTCGATTCGACGCTGAACCTTGAACAGGATGTTCTCGATATTGCCCGCTTGCAACTCGACTCCCAGACCCTCGCCCTCCAACTCGCCGGCAAGGTTTCCGAGTTCTCCGAAAGGCGGAACCTGGCTCTCCGGGGCCAATACCGCGGCTCCTGGGATGCGATCATGGCTTTGCTCCATCAATTCGCCCCGGCCACCGCACAGACCGTGGTTATCAAAGGCACCACGGGCAGTCCCATCGAAATTACCGGCCCGGCCTATCAACCCGACCTCTTGCCCGTCTTCAAGGATATGGCCAGCGGGTTGGATTTGACCTGGGATTCCGGCCAGGTTTACGGCCTGGAGCTGGCCGCCGCAAAAATCTCGCCCGTCCTTCGCGAGGGGAAACTCCAGATACCTCTTACGCCCATCCCCGCTTCCGGGGGGACCGTGAACCTCGGGGCGGTGGTGGATTTTCAGCAAGATTCGCCGTTATTGCTCATGCGCGACCGAATCACGGTCATGGACAATATCCTCATCACCCGCCGACTGGCCCACGACCTGCTCAGCCGCATCAATCCGATCTTCGGCTTCCTGACCCACGCGGAGGGATCGGCATCGTTGTGGCTGCAAGGAGTCGAGTTGCCCCTCGGCTCGGAAATCACCAGCCAGGGCACCGGACAGGGGCATCTGGATCTGCGTGAACTCAAAGTCAGACCGGGCGGCCTGCTCATCGAAGCCCTGGCTCTTGGCGGAGTAAGCAAACAGGAGCTCTACACCGTGCAGACCGAAGGCGTCAACTTCCGACTGCAGGATGGGCGCATCATCTATGATAATTTCGCCATGATTTTCGTCGATAACTTCGACCTGCGGTTCCGAGGCTCGGTCGGGTTCGATGACACCGTTAACATGTACATGTCCGTGCCGGTCAGACCGGCCTTGCTCGAACGCTTCCGCGTCCGCGGACCGATTGTCGATTATGCCCGTCTGCTCTCTGACGTCCGCGTGGAAATTCCCGTGGGCGGCACCCGGGACCAACCCAAACTCGATTTGTCCCAAGTTGACATCAAGCCGTTCGTCGAGCTCGCCATCCGCGCGTTGGCCGGGGAAACCGCCGGCGGTCTGCTGCGGGATGTCGGCGGCCTGCTCACTCCGGATCGATCCAGCCCCCAACCCCCGGCGGACCAGCCCGACAGCCCCGCACCGGAGGGCCGTCACCAACGTGAACGAAGGCCGAGCCCTCTGGATATTCTCCGTCCGCTCGAAAGACGGGACACCAGCAAACCCGAGGAAAATAGCACGAAGGAGTAGCGATGAGCCTTCTACGCTCCAGGCAAGAAGATCGCGAACGGATCGGCAATCAGCATTCGTCAACCGCCGACACGCCTACCGGACCTTTGCTCAATATCATTGCCTGGGGGCGACTGTGCGCTTATCGGCTTTGGGAACACAACGTGACGGCCATGAGCTCCGCCCTTTCTTTTCGCACCATATTTGCCCTGATCCCTTTGCTGGTTCTGGCTTTTCTCTTCCTCAAATCCTCCGGCATAGTGGAAGATCGTAAAGAAAGTCTGCGTCAGGTGCTGGACGCCTCGGGCTTATCTCAGATCGTCCTCGCGCCGCCGTCCAGTCCGGACACCGACGAAACCGCCACGGCCCCGGCCGACGAAACGCCGCAGGTCGTCAACGTCGCGGACTATATCGAACAGCTGGTCGGTTACGTCGAGGAAAAACTTACCGTCGGGCGTCTCGGGCCGATTGGCATCGTCCTGCTGATCTACACCGCGACCACGCTGCTGACCGCCATGGAACGCGCACTCAATCGTATCTTCGGCGCCGCCCGCAGCCGCTCTCTGTTTCGCCGCCTGCCTTTTTACTGGTCGGTGCTGACCCTCGGCCCGTTGCTGCTGATGGCCGGCACGTATATCGGCCGCGAGGCCACCGAGACCCTGACCCACGCCACCGGCGTTCTGCGGGTGCTGGCCGGCGCGGGTGGCTGGTTGGCCCCTTTTCTCGGGTATCTGCTGGCTCTTTGGGCGATTTATAAGCTGCTTCCGAATACCGAGGTCCGCGGCCTCTACGCTCTGCTCGGCGCGGCCGTCGCCGCCCCCCTGTGGTTGATCGCCAAGTGGGGATTCGCCCTCTATGTCGAGAAATTCGTCAGTACGGGAAATCTCTACGGCTCCCTGGGGCTCGTCCCGCTCTTTCTGATCTGGTTGAATCTGTCCTGGACGATCCTTCTTTTCGGCGCCGAGGTCGCCCATACCGCCGGTAGCCCGCGTGCCGGATCCGTCACCGAACCGCCCGGCGGCCTCGCGACGAATCCGCCGGACCTGCTCGCCGCCCTCCTGGCTGTCGCCCGATCCTTTGCCGCCGGCTCCGGCCCGGCCCCCCAGGGCCACTTGATCGAGCAACTGCATTTACCGGAGGAAACCGTTGTCGCTCTTCTTGATCGCCTGAACGCCCTGGGCCTGCTGTGCCCCGTCGAAATCTACGACGCGCCTCACTATGTCCTGACCCGCCCGGTGGACAAGATCGGCGTCACTGAAATCCTACACCTCAACCGCTCCGGTGAATATCATCGTTATCAGTCTGAAATCAACGCGGCCGTCAACCGATTCAATGAGCAGGCCATATCGGCCCTCTCTGCGATCACCTTGGCCGATCTGCTGCGTACACCTCCCGAAAATTGCGTGTCTTGACCAGTTGGGATGTTATCGGGATCATTAACAGGTGGCCGGATCGGGCAAACTCAGGTTTTCATGGGAACCGGCGGATAGATTGGGCGTCTAATATGTCGAAGGGTATAAGCTTGCCTCCGGCGGCTGTGAACAGCCGCAGCGATGATTCTGTCCTGGTCGAGCAGGTCCAGGCCGGAGACATGGCCGCCTTCAGCCGTTTGGTGCTCAAGTACCAGGATCGAGTGTTGAATACCTGCTGGCGGTTGACGGGAAATCTGGATGATGCTCAGGATCTGGCCCAGGAGGCTTTTCTCAAAGCCTTGGAATTTATCAGTACGTTTCGTCGTCAGGCCAGCTTCTATACCTGGCTGTTTCGTATCGCGGTGAACCTGGCCTTAAGTCAGCGGCGCAGTGTTGCCCGGCGGGTCCGGCTTTCGCTGCATGACGGTGACGGGCCGGTTAATCCTGGACACCAGGCGGCCAGGCTGGAAGAACGGATGGCCAGTAACGAGCCGGCTCCGCCTGTCAGAGTGTCCGCCCGGGAAAGGGAGCGGATAATTATGGACGCCCTTGCCAAGCTCGACGACGAACACCGCGCAGTGGTGGTCTTGCGGGATATTGAATCCTGCGATTACCAGCAGATTGCGGGGATTCTCGAATTGCCGGTGGGCACCGTTAAATCCAGGCTGCACCGGGCGAGAATGATGCTCCGGGAACGATTGAAAGCGATCATGTAAGAGGAAAGCATGCACGGCGACGTGTGGTGAGAAGATGCGTGGAATATGAACCCCCAGAATCGCGGTAAACTCGAAGAACAATTGTCGGCCTACCTGGACGGATCGCTATCCGCGGACCAGCGGGTCGAAGTAGAAGCTTTTCTGGCCGAGGATGAGCAGGCTCGCGGCCTGCTTGAGGAATTACAGCGTACAGCAGAGTTGTTACGGTCATTACCGCGGGCCAAGGCCGGTGAGGAATTAATCGACGCATTGCGTGGCAGACTAGAACGAAAAGCCTTGCTGGGTGATGCCATGATGCCGGCCGAGACCAGTCGGCCGATCCGTTCGTCTGCTGCTCGCTGGGTGGCCGTTGCGGCGGTATTGGCCTTGAGCCTGACTGCCCTGTATACGATCTGGTCGAGTGCGCCCAATGGCTGGCCGCGTCAGCCGTCTAATCCGCAATATGCCTTGCAGGACCAAGCTGTTTCGGTTCCTGTCGAATCAGTTGTGGATGCCGACGAAGGTATGACAGAATACACTGCGGTATCGTCTCTGGATGAAGGGCTTTCCGATGTCGCTTATGATGCCGAACCGCCGGCTTTGCTGGTTCCCAGTCAGGACTATGATCAATCGATGGCGATTGGTCTTGATCCCGATGTTGACCAGCCGATAGCGAGCGAAGCGGCGGAGCCGGCCGCCATCCTTTCCGATGCGGCGTTGCCTGACGCCCCGAAAATAGATGAGATTGTGATCGAACTGGCTTTCTCAGATCGACCCAGCTTGGACAGGGCGATTGCGGAGTTGTCCTCGGAGTACGGCTTGCAACGGAGGGTGGCGAAAGCCCCGCGATTCGCTGAGGAGGAGGTCCAGCCCACGGATACTCCTGAGAAATCGGTTGCCGACCGATATCGGGATTCTTCGATGTCGGTGGTTACGATGTCCGCTGACCTGCCGGATCGCGAAGTTATGAATGGTCTGATCGACCGGATGCAAACAACGCGACAGCGGGTAGGCGATCCTTGGGAGATACGGATCGAGGAAACACCTCCAGCGTCGCCGACCCTTGAAGAGCAACAGATACGCGGCATGGTCACTGACTTTTTGTCCCGGTTGCAGAGCAGTCTTGCCGACCATTTATCCGTCGAGGTCGATGAGGCCCCGACAGATACGCAACCGGAGTCGCCGATTGTCGCACACGATGGAACTCATCAGCCATTACCATCGGTCGCCAGGTCGGCTCGGGGCTATGTAGGAACTCCACATTTCTCCAGGGAACTTAGTATATTGCCCGATCCGGTGGCGAATCAGCCGGTCGGCCTCGACGTGGCGGAATCGCTCCCGGCTCTCATGGATCCACCGGTCGCCACTGCTCCGGCGACCATGCCGGCCGTCCCGTCCCATATTTTGAGACTCTACCTGCGGGTACCTGTGCCGCTGACTCCGCCGGTCGAGACACCATGATCAGTGTTCCCCTGACTGTTCCTATGGGCAGTTGGCGAACTGATCAAGGTTGCGGTTGATTAATTCCATATCCTGCAAGTTGATAATCCCGTCGGTGACCACGTCGTAGCGAAAAGTGTGCGGCCTGATGGGTTGAAACAGGTGGGCCTGTACCGCGTTCAAGTCCTGGGAGTTGACCGGAGGGATCCCGTCGACGTCGCCGGACACGACGCGGATATGCACCTCCTGCTCACCGATCAGGAACTCGCCGTTCGCATTTTGCAGATCCCGCAGGGTTATCGTCAGGCAAGTGTTGTCGACCACTCCGGAAAGGTTGATGAACAGCTCGTTGTTCGATACGCTGATGCTTTCGCAAATACCGCTGGAGAGGGCGATGTTGGCGCAACTACTGGCCGTGTTGATATTCTCGCTGAAAGTCATCACCACGCGGGTTGGCCCGCCTTCCCGGCTTTCGATGGCCGCTACGGAAGCGGGGAAGGGCAGTTCCAGATCGAAATCTCCCGCCAATCCGTGGGTTTTACGCGAGTAGGCCTTTACCAGCATGAACCCAAGCAATTCATAGGCACCCATATCGACGGTCCAGTTGATAATCCGTGGATGATTGTCGAGGTCCGTATCCAATTCTGGCGGGACCAAATGGTTCGCTCCGGTGTTGAGGCAAGGGGACGCGGCCGTTAGACGCAAGTCGTCATCGAGTGTCCCCCATTGCTGGTCTTGTCCGTCTGCGTCGACAAACTTGGGATCTGCATCGATGTTCCCCACGCCGGGGAAAACCACTCCATCGTCTGGGTTGCCGTCATCTACGCAACTGTATTGCACGTCGAACATGCCTCCGGCCAACTGGGCGGTCTGGCTGTTGGGAGAGGCGTCGCGATTACCCCACAGGATCGAATTGTATACGGTTGCCGCTCCATGTTCATGGTTGGCGATGCCTCCGCCCCTCTGACCGGCCCAATTTCCACTGAGCGTGCAATTGACCAGTAATACATGACTGCCCGCGCCGTTCCAGATGGCCCCACCCTGATCCGCGCCGTTACCGTTGAACAGGCAATTGAGTAATGTGGCGCTGCTTTCGTTGCCATGAGAAACGGCCCCGCCTGTCTGACCGGCCAGGTTGGATAAAAATAAGCAGCGGTCGAGCAACGGTACGGATATGTGGTCAGCGAAAACGGCCCCACCGTGACTGGAGGCATAATTGTCGATAAAAGTGCAATTGCGTATGGTCGGACCGCCTCCGTATATATATATTCCGCCGCCGCGTTCATCCGGCGCTTCCGGCCCGTTGGCGTTACCCCCGACTATCGTAAAACCGTCCAGTATGGTTTCGGCTTCGCAATGCTTGGCCAGAACTACGTGGTAACAATTTTCTTCGTTGGCCGCCTTGGCTTCACCGTCATGATAGCCGCCGGCCAGATACCCGCTAAGGACGGTGGCATTGTCGATGAAATTCCTTTGATCCAAGGATGTTTCCGTGCCGGTAAAGCCCCCGTAAATCGCTACCTTGTCAACCAGGTGGAAGGCTGCGCGACGCGGCTTGCCCGTGGGGGCCGGCGTATAAGTGCCACTGGCGACCCATATCTCCTTGACCGTTCCACAGGCGGCCAATTCCAAGGCCGATTCCAGGCGGATCAAAGCGTTCGCCCAACTGCCGCCGTCACCCGTGCCACCCTTCGCTTCGGCGTTGACATACAATCGAGCGGGCGGCATGGGTAGGGCAGGGGCTTCGTAAACACCCTGATCGACAATGGCCGGTGCATCAGCCGGGCGGCCGGTCGAGGGCAAGCAGGGGTTGCCCACCACGCGGGGCTGGCCGGCCCGATCCCAGGGTAACGACTCGTCCGTCACGTTGTTGCCGTCCAGATCCAAAGCATCGTGGGGTAACGCTTCGTTGTCCCCGGCATCGATGCACGGCGAACGGGGTTGCAACCTATAGCTGAGCAGACGATACGATCTTCCAATGGCAGGATAAGCCCCCAGATTGCCGGCCACCTCGATGGTGGTGTCGGTATGCGCCATTACCATTCCCAGTGTCCGCTGTTCCGACTCATCCATCAATACCCAATCCAGCATTGCCTCGTCGGTCAGGTCAGCCGCGGAATCGGTCAAAACCGTACGGCCGGTCAGTGGATTGTAAAGGGGCAGATCGGTCCAGATGCCGATTATGGGTTCGACAAAGCCAGGATCTCCGTCTGAATTACCGCTCCAAGAGGCCAGGTCCGCGTTGGCCGACGCAGCGCTAACCTTCTCCTGATTGAGCTCGCCGATATAGCAGACGCCCGCCCCGTTCTCATGGAAGCGGTTAAACGATACTTGTGCCAGAGTTGTACTGCCTGACTCATATAACGCAAACCGTGTATTGCCCCTGAAGATGTTGTTGGCCACCATGGGCCGAGACGGGGATTGGATATGAATGGCACCGCCGGTTTCTGCGGTGTTCTGGTCGAATACGCAGTTGATGATTCGGGGTTGAGCCTCGTCTTGAGTGTTTACAGCGCCGCCGGTTCCGGCTTGGTTGCCGGTCATGATGCAGTTGGCCATGGTCGCGTGAGTCTGCTGCTTAAAGGATATGGCCCCGCCGGATTCGGCAAGGTTGTTCACGAACGTACTGTTCAACAGCAGGGGCTTTGCCAGGCCGCCGGCAGCCAGAGCGCCGCCTCGCCCGGCCAAATTGTCGGCCAAAAGGCAATCAACCAGGATCAGTGAGGCATCCTTGACGTAAATACCTCCGCCGTGCCCATGAGGGCAAGAGTTGTTCTGGATCTGGCAGCGGGTCAGGCGAAGCTCGGCGTCATCCAGGCAGGCGATGGCGCCACCACCCAGTCCCCAACCGCCCATCGCGGTATTTGCAATGAATAAACAGTCGATTATGTGCGTCCGGCCGGTTGTGCAGTAGAGCCCGCCGCCGCTGGTATCGGCATAGCCGCCGGTAATAACAAAGCCGTCCAGTATCGCGGGCTCCGTAGCTTCCGAGGCACGCGGCCCAGTAACCACATGCATGCTATTCTTCGCCGGATTGTTGCTCGCGTCGGACGGATTATCTCCAGCAATGTTGCCGCTCAATACCGTCGGGTGGCGCGAAGGATTTCTTAAATCCCGTTCGCTCTCATTCCCCGAGAAACCTCCGTAAATCGCGACCCCTTCGACCAGTTTAAAGCTTCCCCGTCGATGGCCGCCAGGGCCGACGGGGGTGTACGTGCCCTCCGCTACCCATATTTCCTCGACGGCGGCACAGGCGGCCAACCCCAGGGCCGCTTGGAGATTGTCGAAAGCGTCCGCCCAGGTTGATCCATCCCCCTTGCCCCCGCTAACCCCGGCATGAACGTACAAGCGCGGCTGAGGTACCGGGGCTTCTAGCGATTCGTATGCCCCGATATCGATTACAGGGTGCCCCTCTTGCGACAGGCCTGTATCCGGAACGCAGGGATGGTCAATGGGACGCATGCGGCCAGCCAGATCCGTGCCGAATTCCGCGATCATCGCCGCATTGTTGCCTGCGTCGATACACGGCGAACCGAAATCCAGGCGATAATTGACCAGCCGATAGCGGTCTCGCCGATCAACGATATTGCTGATATCGCCCATTACCTCGATAGTGTCGGACGTATTCGCCACGATTACCGCCTGACGCCGGTGGTTGATGTCGGGAGTGATCAGACGACTGACCAGGCCGCCCGGAGGGAACGAGCCGCCGGCTTCGATCAAAATAGTACGCCCGCTCGATGCGTCATATTGGGCGGAACGGCTCCAAGTTCCGGTCATATCCACGATGAAACGGGGGTCGCCGTCGCGATTGTGCTTCCATTCAGTTAATGCCTGTTCCGCCTCTCGTGCGGTGTGGTGACTTTGCCGGGTTTCGTGGTGCCAGTATACGCCATGTGGATTTCTATCGAACTGGCAGAATGAAACCATTGCGCTGACGCTCTTATCCAATTCGGCGATGGCAGCCCCGGAGTTGGCGGTGATAATGCAATTGGCAATCATTGGTGTCGAGCGCTGGCCGAAGAGCAAGCCGCCGCCGAAATTCGCCTCGTTCGCATCGATTACGCAATTAACAATTTTCGGATTAGCCATGGATTGGGCGAAAATCGCACCGCCATCGGTGGCCGAGTTGCCGCTAAGCACACAATGACTCACGGTGGGCGAGGTATTGAATCGTAGGTACATTCCGCCGCCCTGGCCGGCCATGTTTCCGCTGATAAAGCAGGCGTGCAGGGCCGGATGGGATCCCGACACCGCGATACCCCCGCCGCCGGATTTGGCCTGGTTGCCGCCTATTAGGCAGTCCTGTATTGTTGCATGGGCTCCCGCGATGCAGGAGATTCCGCCGCCGATCCGCCCCTCGTTGCCCTCGATCCTACTGTTCTTGATACGCGGAGATGCGTTTCTCGCATAGATTCCTCCTCCGCGCCCGGTGGCCCGATTGCGGGTGATCAGTGTGTTGCTGATACTTGGGGTGGCTTGTTCCAGGCAGGCTAGACCTCCTCCATTGCGGGCGTAATTATGCGTAATTGTGCAGTTGGCGATCGTCGCGCGCGTGTGTTGAGATAAGAGGATTCCGCCGCCGCAACGATCTATGGCAGAAGGGCCGTCCGCCCGCCCGCCGGTAATAGTGAACCCGTCAAGCACGGCCGATGGGTCGTTTCCCACGCTGCTGACCACGTGATAACTGTTTTTTCGCGACGATCCATCCTCGCTGTTTACTTGTCCGCTGAGAATAGTCCGGTTTATTTGCGGATCGCGCTGGCCGATTTCACTCTCTTCTCCGCTGAAACCGCCATAGATGGCCACATTGTTCACCAGTTGAAAGGTGGCCGAACGCGGGTCGGTCGGGTCCGTGCGAAACGAGGGGTTATAAACACCCGCCGCGACCCATATCTCCCGCGCACCCACCCTGGCTCTAGCGGCTTCCAAAGCCGACTCCATATCCCGAAAAGCATCGGCCCAGCTCAGGCCTCGGCCGCCGTCTACGGCATGTGCGTTTACGTACAATACCTCCGGTAGCGGCAGGCATTCGTCCGGCAGGCCGTCATCGTCTTCGTCCAGGCTCGTACCGAGGGCAATATCGAGGATGTCCGGTATGCCATTGTTGTTGCAATCGTGCATTCCGTGGCCGGCGTAATGCATGCCGACTGTGAATACCAGATCATCGCACAGATCGCTCAATCCTGGTGAAACGGCGAAATCCAGCGTTGAGCCGGCTTGTACTTCGACGGTGACATTGTATTCCTTGCCGTCATCGTCGTCGGCTGGGACATATCGTGACCAGACACTGCGCCCGTCAATCAGTACGTGCCCTGTCGCCCCGTCGCCACAAAGCTGTCCCGGGGCCTTGGCCAGCCGTATGGAAAGCACCAATAGTCCGCTGCTCGGGCTGATCCAACGACGGACCGGCCACTGTTCGGCAGGGGATCGGCCTTGATCGGTATTCAGGGCGTTGGGCTTGGCTCCGGAAGGAGTCAGCATGGTCCAGTATGTGCCCTCTTCCACCGACCAGCGGGCACCGCTGAATGCTTTCATCATCCGGAAATCGAAGCCCGTCCCCGGGAGTACATAGCCGTAATACCAGTTTAAATATCCCTGAATGAATGAAAAATCCGCCGCCGAGTCCACGGCGTAGTCTGGCCATGGCCCGGAGGCTATCGACTCCGCCATTCCGATGGCAGTTGTATCCGAGTCTTCCGCGGCGACTTTCGCTGGCGAATATATCTGGGCGATAAAGGTAGTCTCGCTGCACCGATCGGTTGAACGGAACCCACCCGGGGTGATGATAAGATCAATCGTGGAGCCGACGTTGACATAGGATTCCACCCGGTATGTCGTGCCCTGTGTGTCATTGAACGCGATGAGCCGTGACCAGATATCTTTCCCATCAACCCGGATAATGCCGCCGATCCCGTCTCCGCAGGTACCGCCTTTCAAGGCCAGTGCCCCCGAAATCAGGATCGGTCCAGTCATCGGGCTGATCCATCTCCGGACCGCCCACTGCTCGTGGCCGTCCGCCTCAACCGTGGCCCGGCCTCCGGTGTCCCACAACATGGTCCGGGGTGACCGGTTTGAACCGGGTCGCCAGCTTCCGGATTCCTCATCGAATTGAGAGAACTCGCTGAAATGCCCATTGTCTTGATAGCCGTTCATGTATCCGTAATGCCACTTGTCGGCACCTTGAATCTTGCCGAATTGGGCCGCGGAGTCGGCGATCAGGATGTCATGCGGCGGGGCGTGGGGAAGAGCTTCCTTGTCCGAAAAAGCGTCGGGACCGGCCTGGAAACTCGCTTGGATTTTCCACGGATTCAGTGCCGTACGGTAGACTCGGAACTCCGCAATGCGCCCGTTGAACGCCGGCTGCTTCTCTATTCGTGAACGCCCCAGCCAGGCAACCGCCGCGCTGCCTAAACCCAACGGAGTGCGGTTGGCTGATCGGTTCTGCATGACCAGGCTGCCGTTCAGGTACAAGCGGGTCAGGTGTTGCTCGCTATCCAGCGTGACCGCCACATGAGCCAAGCGGTCTCGCCGGAAGGCTAGTGGGGCGGTAAGTCGGCCCCCTTCGGGAAGCTGTTCATGGTTATAGCAGAATTGGGGCGTGGCCGACGGATAAGCTTTGGGGGTGAAAGATATATGGCGTTTCTCGCTTTCACCGATATCGAAGAGCTGTTGGCCATGTGGGCCTCCGTTCCAGACTACCCATGCCTCAAGCGTTACGCTCCGCAGGTTTGCCAGGGTGTGGCCTATGGGCAGCGAAACGAATCCTTGCGTGCCGTCCAGGACGACCGCGCCGTCCTCGATGTGGGTTCCTTCGTGCAATACGCCGTCCACCCCGGAGATCGAGTCGCGGGCATCATTTTCGAAGCTGTAGCGATGCACAAGATTCAGATGTGGATGGCTCGGCGGAGGGCTGGATCGAACGACTATCCAGATGGCGAGACCGACCGCACCGCAGGTCAGCACCGCGAGGCCGGTCTTCCAATGCCCCCACGGCCGTCTTGGTAAACCCGTGGACGATAACAAGGACTCGCTGCCCGTCGCTTCCAAGCCAACCTCCACAGGCCTCTTGCCCATTTAGGTGTTCGACTTCGACCCTGATCTCGCCGAGATACAATTACCCTCTTGTACTGTCGGCTTCCACGCGAGGTTTCATTATAAAGGCTTGTGGTGCCCTGTACGAACCGCCATAAGATCAAAAAAGCCGATACCTGGTCTGGTGGTCTCGATGGAAATCTCTGCGATCATGCCTCGTTTCGCTCCGTCTGTGCCGCCCCCACGCCTGCTTACTGGGAATGGGCTTTGACTCCGCTTAGGTTGGTTGGCAAGAACTTGTTCGTCCATTAAAGTGTCTTCGATATATATGGTGTCCCTTATCGTGCGGGACAAACCACCGTGCATGGTCAATATATACGGAGCAATGGCCTTGAAAATTATCCGCGAACCAAGGGTCTATCTTGTCGGCCGACAAATCGTTGACGAGGGGCAGGTCCGGGAGTTCCTGGCCGATCATGAGGTGGACTGCTGGACTACCGATACCGACGTGGCCGGCCAGAAATTATGCGAGATCGCCGGGCGCGTCTGCTATATGAGCTTTGCCCGCCCACGCCCCGGGGGGAATCAGGCCTATTTGGGCCACATCCTCGAGGTTGGGCACGGTAGCGTACTCGAACATGCGGTGTTCAACTTGCTGATCACCGGGGTGTCACGAAGCTTCACTCACGAATTGGTTCGCCATCGGGCGGGCTTCGGCTATTCCCAGCTTTCCCAGCGTTATGTGGACGAATCGGTCGCCGATTTTGTCGAGCCGGAATGTATTGCCACCGATCCGTGTTTGGATGCGATCTGGCGCGAAGCGGTCCAGAATTGTCATCAGGCATACGGCCTGTTGGTTGATCGGCTGATGGAAAAATACGCCGATCTGCCGGATAAAACCCAGCGGCGCAAGCTGGCCCGGCAGGCCGCCCGCTCGGTGTTGCCGAACGCTATCGAGACCAAGATCTTCGTGACTGCCAATGCCAGGGCTTTGCGCCATTTTATCGAATTGCGGTGTAGCGAGCATGCGGAAGTGGAGATTCGTAACGTTGCTGCGGCCATGCTCGATATTCTGCAGAAAGAGGCCCCCGGCCTGTTCGGTGATTACCGGTGGGGCACTTTACCAGACGGAACTAGGGTGGCCGAAACTACGCACCGTAAGGTATGAAAATGACACAACAAAAGCCTGCGGTAAAAAGCGACAAGCCCGCGTGCGCGCCACGCGGGCTTAGCTGTAATCCCCGTCTCACGAATAATGCTTACGTTTCCGGCGGGCTCTTCTTCGAACCCCGCCGCCTCTTCCTTCACGCACCACGCACCCAGTAATCAGAATCAAACGGTTCGAGTATCAACTCTGGTCATGCGAATAGCCGACCAGTTAGTAGTCCGTGGTGCCGACACCCGAAAGGTGTCGACAACACATGCTAATCCCATCCCACTGCTGTACAGGAAGTAAAAATAACCCTCCTCAAGCAGCTTCCATCCTACTCCCGGAAAGCACTATGCTCCACATACTTGAAAGCGATATTGACTTTAATATGTGTCCGCTTCCATTTAATAGATACGCCAAAAGACGCGTTCAAACTATACACTCAGAACAAGTGCATAGATTTTGATAAAACTTCCCCTCCGCTACGTGATACAGAGCAATCCATGTGCCAAGAAGGTCCATCTGGCGTGGCCTGATGCCCGCCCTTGTCTAGAACATTTGGTAAATTCGGTAATTACGATTCTCGTGAAAATCTGTAAATAAGGTAAATTGGTTTGTTGTGGATGGCCTTGCCCAGTGCCTATGATGCTATATATCAACAATAAAACACAAGTCGCGCAATCTTCGCATTTTTGTATCTGCCTGTATAAAATGAGGTTATGCGGTTATTGGCCGATGAGGCTTTGTTTCTGACGAAGTTGACTTTTGTAAACAGCCTGCGAGTCAATCTCCGCAGCTGGTTAGCCTTTCAGGCGAACAGAGAGGCCACTCGCCTGACTTCTCGAGCATGAGCCATCCCAACCGGACAAACCTGGGAACAGACCGTGCAATCCCCGCACTTGGTGAACCACTGCTCGGGCTTGACTTTTAGCAATTGGAATTCGGTGCGGGCATGTTCCGACCAGCCGTATTCGTCATGATACATCCGTATGCGCATCAGATCATTTATCGGCATACCCTGCGGGCAGGCGTTGCTGCAACTGGCGCACATCCGGCAGGCCGAATGCCGCGACCGTTGGAAAGCCTGGGCAGCCTTCTGCTCGTCCGGGGACAGCTTGAGCTCCGACAAATCGAGCCTGCGGATCATCTCCAGTTCGTCCCGGGTCGTGATGCTGGTTAAGACGGTATCGGCGCCGGCCGCCAGAACGGTTTTTGCGTGTGGTCCAAACGCTTTATACCCTTGTGTCACCGCCTGTCGCGCTCCGCTTTTCATGGATAAAATTCCTACCCCGTTCTTTCGCAACCTGGCGATATTTTGCTGAAAGTGTTTCTGTTGATCCGCGTCAGCTTCTTGGTCGTTACCTCTCTCGGCGCTCCCATGCTGATCAGCCGGCATGGCCAGGGCCATTCCCATCAGTGCTGCATCAAAAAAATCCGGGGTTTTGTCCAGAACCATATCCGTTACGCCAACCAGATCACCGTGGCAGACAAACCCTGAAAAGCGGATTTTCCCCTTCTTTTTAAGGTTGTCCTGAGCTTGTTGGATTCGCTCCAGATCATCGGTAGTGGCATTATGCAGTTCCGGCAATAACAGATCGACGTGGTCTATGTTCAAAATGGTCAGGATTTCATCGATTTCCGACTCCTCTTGAGGCCGAAAACTCTTCACGCAAAGCATAATACGTTCGCGGTAGTCGCGACCGGCCTTAAAGGCTTCCGCCATAACCTGCATGCTATTACCGTTGGTGTAGCTTTTCGAGGTGTGTATCAGATTTACACCGGAATCAATAATCTGACGGACCAAGCGTACGTCGCTACGTTCGGCGAGGCGGACGGTGCCGAAGCTTACCAGGGTCGCGGGGTACTTCGTTTTTCCCAGGATGCCGGTCGGCAACTGTGGCTTGGCGGGCTGGGTTGCCGGAGGGGCTGCGGCCCAGGAGGCTCCGGCCGCCGCTGTCGTCGTGGCGGCCATCAGGAAATCGCGTCGACTTGCCGTGGAGGTGGTCAGGTCTTTCATGGCTTGATACCCTCGTTTGAAGAACAGGTACTCAATGCACTATATTTTTATCAGCCCCAGCATTTTGCCGATCACTTTCATCTTCTCGCCGAAGGATTGCTGAGGAGGATTATCCGCATTGTGATGCAATAGCAGTAATGTTATGTCGTCGTCCGAAGGATGGCCACCCCGATAAGCCTCTAAGGCTTTCAGCAATCTTGGACAAAACGTTTCGGGCGATTGCGTATCTAACCGCTCGATAATTTGCAGCAATTGTTCCTCGCCAAGCAGTCGCCCGTCCGGGTCTTTCGCCTCGACCAGCGAATCCGTATACATTAGCACCAGGTCGCCCCGTTCCAAGGCGATAGCAAACTGGTAATATGGGGTCGGATCAATCACTCCCAGCGGAAGATTGGCCAGGTGATCAACATGATCGGGCATGTCATGCTTAAGAAAATACCATTGCCCCTGCCGGGCTCGATATAGAAGCGGGGTGGGGTGTCCGGCGTTACATGTAATCAGGTGGTCGCTCGGAGCAAAATAGGTGGTCAGCAGGGCGGTGGCGAAAGTTCCGTCTGCGGCCAATGCGGAAAATTCCCGGTTCAGCGCCTGTACGAAGCTGGTCTGATCGAGGTTGTTGATATGTTTACGCATCAAGGCCCGCAGGTGGTTGGCCACCTCGCCGACCATGTTGCCGTGCCCCGATACATCGGCAACGCTAAAACGGGATATCGCTCCGGCTCCGCACATGGAGACAAAATGGATGTCGCCGCCGCGTTCCTGCCCGGCATAAGGCCGACTGTAGACCCAAGCGTCAATTCCTGGAACAGTTACGGTCTTGTCGACAGATTCATTCCCTCCCCATATCTCCATGCAGGATACCCGTACTGGTTGCTGTTTCGGGTTGGCATCAACTATCGACATAACAGCATATTAGCATGGAAAAACCGGGTAACACTTGGCCTTTGGAACGACGTACATCATTCTAATGGTTCGTCACTGATAACGCCATAATCCCACAGCCTGAAATCAGAGTGATATTTACTGCATCACGCGCGCCGCGATACCGTGGCGCCTGGCCTTGCAAGGCCGTTTGCGGGCTGTTCTGTGCCAGAAATAACCCATATATGGTTCAATCGTGCAGTAGGATCAGCTTGCTCGCAATCCCTTTTGGGAACCTTGTTTGTACTAAGGCATGGTCCGGCCGATCAGTTCCATGAACTCCATTCGGGTGGCCGGGTCGTTGTGGAAACTACCCAACACCGAGCTGGTGCTCATTATCGAATTCTGTTTTTCCACGCCGCGCATCATCATGCACAGGTGCCGGCATTCCATGACGACGCCGACCCCCTCCGCATCCACGACATGCATTATTTCGCGGGCGATTTGCGAGGTGAGGCGTTCCTGGATTTGGAGTCGGCGAGCATAATAATCAGCGATGCGTGCCAGCTTGCTGACACCCAGAACCTTTTTGTTGGCTATGTAGCCGATATGGCAGCGGCCGAAAAAGGGCAGCATGTGATGCTCGCAGAGGCTGTAAATCTCGATGTCCCGGGCTACGATCATGTTGTTGGCTTCGCTGTCGAAGACCGCCTCGTTGATGACCGCCTTAAGATCCTGATGATAGCCGCCGGTCAGAAATTCGTAGGCCTTGGCTACCCGCTCAGGCGTTTTGAGCAGACCCTGCCGGTTGGGATCCTCGCCAAATTCAGTGAGCAGTTCCCGAATCAAATGCGCGACGCGTTCCGTATTCATAGGTTGATACTCCCTTTTAGTTGCCGGGTGAATTCAGCCATCGGCTGAAGCGTTTCCCGGTCTTGTGCGGAAAACAGTGATTCCAGGGGGCGGCGGCTATCCGGCAGCTCCATGTCCGGCGTCAGCTCGAGGACGGCCAGGCCCACGAAAGGCCGGGCGATATCCGGATCGGGCAGATGCAGTTCGGGATCTTCGAGTACTACCCGTCCGTACAGGACCACGTCCAGATCTATCGTACGGGCTGCGTATTTATCCGCCGTGCGCACACGCCCCAACTGTCTTTCGATGCCTCGCAGGATGTCGAATTTCAAGGCCCGCGGCCCCATGGCGGTTCGTACCGAGAAAACTCCGTTCACAAAATCGGGCTGCTCGGGCCGGTCGATGGCGGCCGTGCGATAAAAGGTAGAGATGGCCGTCACCTGTAAGGATTTGCGGAGCAAGGCCAGGGCCGCCGCGATATTCCGCTCCGGTTCGATATTGGAGCCCACCGCGATATAGGCATCCTCGGAATTGTCGGCCGCGGAGGTCATCGCGCCCTTTCCCGGAAAATCTCGACGCCGACCGTGCGGGCGAATCGTAAGGCCCCAGGTTTTTCCACCAGAACGCTAACCGCCAGAACCTTCTCGTTATCCAGGCATATTTCCGCGATCTGCTCCGCCAAACGTTCGATGAGCAGATAGGAAGATCCCTCCGTCATGGACAAAACTTTTTTTTTAATGGTTTTGTAGTCCACCGTGTCTTCGATGTTATCGCTTTGCCCGGCCCGGCGAAGGTCGGCGAACAGGGTGATATTGATGGTCACGTCCTGTTTGTCACGCCGCTCCTCGGGATAAATCCCCACGATGCAACGGACGGACAAATCGCGGATGTGAATCTGGTCCAGCCGCGGTTCAGTCATACATGCGCCCTCTCAGATGTCGGCCGCCGTCCACGAAAATCACTTGTCCGGTAATAAAATCGCTTCGCAGCAGGAATACTGCCGCCTCGGCAATGTCCTGAGCCCGGCCGTAACGCTGCAGGGGGTTGCTGGTTTTCAATTGTTCGAGGTAGGCTTCGTCCTGGCCGGGTGGCGGCAGAATCAATCCCGGAGCGACGGCGTTGACCTTGATTTTCGGGGCAAACTCGACCGCCAGCAACCGGGTGAGCGTATACAGCATCCGCTTGCTGAGATGATAGGCCGCGTGTTCCCGGTCGTAGTCCGTGATCCGCGAGTCAAGGAAATTAATCATATCGCCGGAGCGGTTCTGGGCGGCGAAGGCCCGGCCAAGCTGTAACGGACTCATCGCGTGAATCTGTACGTTCATGGCCAGGTCATTCGGCGAAAAGTCGACGACCCGATCGACCGGAAAAATGGAGGCATTGTTAATCAGGATATCGATCGGCCCGGCCATCTTGATGGCCTGAGGTATCAGTATTTCCGCCTGGGCGGTGTCGGCCAGATCGGCCTGAAGCGTCCAGGCCCGTCGCCCGGCCTTTTCGATCTCGGCCGCCGTATTCCGCGCGTCGGCCTCCGACTCTCGGTAATGCACGACCACGTCCGCGCCCTCGGCGGCCAGTGCCAACGCGGTAGCGCGTCCCAGACGTTTGGCTCCGCCGGTAATCAGGGCCGTACGCCCAAGCAATGTATGTTCGGAATCTGCCATGCGCCTTTCCTCGACGTGGTCGCCGCTCGTGTACCTTAAACCAGCTTATCCACTCTGGCTGACAGAATAAAGTCGTTTTCCGTCAGTCCACCGATTTTGTGCGTATAAATGCGGATTACGACCCTTCCCCAAGTGAAGGTGATTTCCGGGTGATGGTTCTGGCGTTCCGCCTCCTCGGCGACCCGGTTAACAAAGGCCAACGCCGCCCGGAAATCGGGGAAGGCGAACTCCTTTTCCAGATGATGCTCTTCCACCAGACGCCAGCCGTTGCCCAATTGCTCTAATAATGCGCCCAACGCCTCGCCTCTGAGCGGCGGTATCCCTCCACGGCAAGGCACGCATTCGCGATCCACCAGCGAGCACGATTTCATATGCCACCTCGTTATTCCAGAGAGTATCCCCCCAAAGACTGCCGACAACGTATCGACCCTATTGATATGGGCGTAACTCGCCAAGCGCGCCCACGTAACGTCCTATAATACAAGCATTTACAGCTTGCGGTTGTTTGATATAGTGGGCCTCCCGAGGGGAACATTGCTTGTCAAGGACGATGTTCGACCCATTT
>JAAYCU010000001.1 GCA_012729595.1 Phycisphaerales bacterium | reverse complement strand
TCGGACGGGCAACATGGGAACAGGTGCGACCCGGCCGACTGCTGACCTTTGGCCTGATCGCCTCGGTTATCGTGTTCGGCATCTTCTGTGTCCTGTTCCTGCCCAGCAGCCTGCATGCACTGCTTTGGCCGTCCCCACAATAGAGTCCATCGAATCAGACCGTGCAACCCGTTCAAGAGTCTTCCGCCGCCCCCCCTGCCCTTATGACTCATTGGCCGGCATTTGATTTTTTGGGACATGGCAGATATTTATAGCGGAGATTAACCCTTATTCTGAGGTGCGAATGATGGCATATAATGGCGAAAACCCTTACCCGGCGATTCAGGAGACGGACCCGGCGGTCCACCGGATTCTGATGGCAGAGGAAGAACGGCAGGCCAACTGCCTGGAGCTGATTGCCTCGGAAAATCACGTTTCCAGGGCGGTTCGCGAGGCGGTGGGGTCGGTGATGACCAACAAATACGCCGAGGGCTACCCCGGCCGGCGGTACTACGGCGGTTGTCGGCACATGGACGAGGTCGAGGATCTGGCCCGGGAGCGTGCTAAGCAGCTTTTTGGCTGTGACCATGTGAACGTGCAGCCGCATAGCGGCAGCCAGGCGAACATGGCGGTCTACATGGCCGTCCTGGAGCCGGGGGATACGATCCTGTCGCTCGACCTGGCCCACGGCGGGCACCTGAGCCACGGCATGAAGACGAATTTCACCGGCCGTCTTTACACGATCGTGCATTACGGCGTGGATCGGAACACGGAAACCTTCGACATGGATCACATTGCCCGGCTGGCCCGGGAATGTCGGCCGAAAATGATCGTTACCGGCGCTTCGGCGTATCCGCGGACGATCGATTTCGAGGCGTTCGGACGGATCGCCCGGGAGGTCGGGGCCTACCACATGGCCGACATCGCCCACATCGCCGGGATGGTGGCCGTCGGACTGCACCCGTCACCTGTACCGCACGCGGATTTCGTTACCACCACAACACACAAAACCTTGCGCGGGCCACGGTCTGGAATGATCATGTGTAAAGCTGAGCTGGCCAAAGCCGTAGACTCCCGGATTTTCCCGGGCACCCAGGGCGGGCCGCTGATGCACGTCATCGCGGGCAAGGCGGTGGCTTTCGGTGAGGCGTTGCGTCCGGACTTCAAGGACTACCAGAAGCAGATAATGACAAACGCGGCGGCCTTGGCAGCGGCCTTGAGCGCCCACGGCTATCGGCTGGTCTCGGGCGGAACGGACAATCACCTGATGCTCGTCGATCTTCGTCCGGCCCACGCCGATGTCACCGGAGCCCAAGCGGAGAAATGGCTCGAGCAGGCGGGGATCATCGTTAATAAGAATATGATCCCCTTCGACGAGCGTAAGCCGATGGAGACTTCCGGGCTGCGTATCGGGACGCCGGCAGTGACCACTCGCGGCCTAGGGACCAGCGAAATCATCATGGTGGCCGAGATGATCCACGACGTGCTTGGCGGCCGAGGCGACGAAATGACGATCGCCAAAGTGCGGCAGCGTGTCCTTGATATGTGCAAAAAGTTTCCCGTACCCCATTGATCGACTAGTTTTGTTGATTGCTCACTTGACTGAATAGGCGGGGACAGGCTGGCCCATTCATGCAGACAAACAGGTTCGCACACCTCGTTGATGATGGCTCGTTCCGGATGGGATTCTTCCGTATCTCCCGTCGGGCCGTGCCTTGCATGGCCATGCTGCCTCTGTTGGCGGCGTTGTTGGGCACGGGAGGGTGTACGGGATCCGGCAAGGTCCAGGTTCTGCCAATCGCCCGACGAGATCTGCCGCCTGGCGAGCCGTTGATTCAGAAGATACCCGTGCATGAAGCGTATTACTGGGTCGACGACGAGGGCAAGTTGAAGATCGTTCTGCAATACCGGGCGAGTTCGCTGCTTGGGCCGGTCTTCGACACGAACTGGGCATTATCCATGGTTCTGCCCGGTCCACCGGCCGGTTCCGAAAGACTCTATGAGCTGCGTTCGGCTGACGCGTTGTGGGTGTTCTCGCAAGGGGGCAATCACCAGCGTTGTCGTTCGCTACGCGGGGTGGTGGTCGTGGAAGGCCAACAAAACGATCGTTTGCGGGGCCGCTTCCAGATCACCGTTCATCAGCAGCTTTTCAGCATGTTGGGAGGCTGGCAGAATGCCGCTTGGCTGGTGACCTTGGGCGAATTCGAGGCGGTCCAAAACGCGACTCGCGGAGAGGAAATTCTGGCGAAGACGGAGATGGAGGATTTCGACCGTTCACCACCCAAACCACGAATACATCCGCTCTCGCAACCCACGGATACGCAACCGGCGGGACTACCTCAGGGATAGACCATGTTGAACATGGAATCCACCTCACCAGCCTGGCCTGCCGATACGGGAGCGGCGACAAAGTCCACCGTATCGTTAAGAAATGCCAAATCTTCTTCGGCATAACGGATCAGTCGGATGTCCTCATTCTGGCTCAGATCGATCGGCTGGCGAAGCTGTGATTTTTTCAACTTGTTCCCATGCTCGTCAAAGGCAATTATCGCCGTCGGACGGAAGGGATGCTTACGATTGTGCCGTACCACGACGACATAGCGGCCGTCGTGGATACGGATTTTCGCGCCGATCGGGAAAGGCTGAATCAGGCTGGTCAGAATCCTGATTACCACGGGATCGTAAAGGTCTTTTAACGGTCCGACGGACATTTCCCACAGAACGCGGACAGCACTTTTTGCCTGGCGGTAACAACGACGGCTGGTACCTGCGTCGTATGCGTCTGCTACCCGAATAACCCGACTGAAAACATGCAGGCTATCGCTGGGCACGCTCGACGGGTAACCGGTACCGCAGCAGTTCTCATGGTGCGTGCGGATGACCATTCTGCATACGGCGTCCATCTGCTTTGGCAGCATTTCCGCACCCAGCAACGGGTGCCTATTGACCTGCTCCCGTTCGGTGGCATCCAAAGGCCCCGGCTTGTTCAGCAATGGTTCAAGGGCGATCATACCCAGATCGTGCAGTAGACAACCAATCGCCAACGGTGTCAGATTCATACCGAAACGAACGGCCAAATCGCGAGCCCGGGTGGTCCTTTTCCGCTCAAGGTAGACATATTCGCGTATGGTGCTGCCGATCAACAACCCCAGGTAAAAGACATTGGCGGCATGTTCCTGAAGATAGTCGCTACCCTCGGCCATATGCATCAGCATGGCGGCGGCCACGGGATTTTGTTGGATATATATCATCATCTCATGAACGGCGACCTGTAGCGCAATAAGATCTGGACCCTCGAGGGCAGTTTGCGTCCCAAGTTTGGACCGCACGGTCTGCATCATGCGGGCCATGCGTCGATTAACGGTAACGGCCACCGTCTGCTCGCGAGAGTCGTCTTGAAAATCGACCCATTCATCCAATAACGGATCGCCCACCCGCACGGTGATTTGCGGAAACCGACGGCGCAGACCATCGATCTCCCAGTCCTCAAGAGTCTTCCCCGCGGCCAGGATAAGCTGGGCGTTGTTATAAACCGCCTGGGCCAAGCGCATACCCGGCTCCAGTTCATCAATCGTTAACGTTATCGGCATCTCGTTCTCAGTGAGTCCTCTACCAAGAAATCACGTACTCCCGTTTCAGGATCGACCGGTCTCCACAAACGCTTGATATAGAAAAATCTATCGCTGATTGGACGGGGGCACGTACCGACAAGGATGCCCGATAATACCCGCCGGGTCAGGGGTTGCCGGCATTCGTCGGCGCCTGGGCGGCTGTGGGGAAATGGATAATCGTCACATCGCGAATTGCTTGGGGATCGTAGCGATGCTCGACGACCGCATCGTAATAGAGGGGTTTAGCCTTATTGTGACTCAACTCGACAATACTTCCGATCACCATGGCCATGGGAAAACGATAATCGTCGGGGTCGGTCGTCACGATGTCGCCTACCGCAATCAGCTTCGCATCCACGTCTTCCCGGGGGATATCGGGGACCAGCATGCGGCCGCGGCCCGCGCCTTTCAAGAAGAAAACCGGTCGATGCTCGGCCGAGGCGGTCGCTGACGAGCGGTCGGGAGGTGGGGCAATTCGAATGCGCATGGTTTGATTCGCGAAGGCATCGCTCAACAGGACCACCCGAGAAGTCCAGCGATTGGCCTGCTCTACCCACCCGATCAGGCATTCGCGGGCCAAGACCTGGGCGCGTTCCTGAACGTCTTGCTCGCGGCCGACATCCACCTGTAGACGGGTGGCTACCCAGTCACCCTCCTTGATACCACGGTTCGTCCCGGTCGCCACCCTGAAAGCTTGGCGCCATGCGTCTGCCTCCGGGGCAATTACTCTGGCAGGAATTGGGCGGGCTTGCCGAGGAAAGCCCGGCGTCTTGCGTATGGCGATCAGCGACTCATTAATGGTCCTTAGTTGGTTCATTTCCTGGCGCTGGGCCAGCAATTGGTTTAGCAGGGCCTTGTTTTCCTCGATCAGCTCTTCATGCCGGGCGGCGGGGACCGGTTTCTCGGCCAGGCTTTCTGTCCGGTTGATTACATTATGCGTGGTTTCGTTGACGCCGTATTGGGCCACGGCGATTAACTGGGTCATCCCGCGGGCCGGTCGAAACACATCGAAAGGCAGTAGCAGAGCCACCGCCGATAACCCCATAAGAATAGCGAAAAAGACCTGCCTGGAAGGACGTTTGAATCGGTAATGGTACATGACCACCTTGCCCCTGCGGATGGATACCCCTCATCGTATACCGGCTTACACGTCATCCTGATCGGATTCCATGGTCTCTTTCCACTCGTTCAAATGCTCTAGGAAGATGCTGGTTCCACGGGCCACGCAGGTCAGGGGATCCTCCGCGATCCGCACGGGCAGCCCGGTGCTCTGTCCGAGTATCCGGTCCAACCCACGTAACAGCGCCCCCCCACCGGCCATGGCAATCCCGTCCTCGACAAGATCGGCAGCCAGCTCAGGCTCGGCCTTCTCCAAGGTACGAACCACGCTTTCGACAATCAACCCAACCGGCTCCTTTAGGGCCTCGCGGATTTCCTCGCCGTTGATGATCGCCTTGCGGGGCAGGCCGCTGATAGTATCCCGCCCCCGAACTTCCATAGTCTTTTCCTCCTCGAGTTCCGCAGCAGAGCCGATCTCGAGTTTGATACGTTCGGCCATCTGGGGCCCTATCATCAGATTATATGTACGCTTCATATAGTTGATGATGGCCTCGTCCATATCGTCACCGGCGACGCGGATGGATTCGCAAACACTGATGTCCGCCAGAGATAGGATGGCTACTTCGGTGGTACCGCCGCCGATATCGATAATCATGGAAGCCCGCGGCTCGGCCACCGGCAGACCGGCCCCGATGGCCGCGGCCAGCGGCTCGGGCACCAGATAAACCCGGCGGGCCCCGGCCCGCTCGGCCGAGTTATACACGGCTCTTTTTTCCACGGCGGTTATCCCGGAGGGCACGGCAATCACCACTCGTGGCATAACAAAGGACCGTCGGCCATGGACCTTGCGGATAAAATAACCCAACATGGCTTCGGTGATGTCGAAATCGGCGATGACGCCGTCCATCAGCGGACGAATGGCCGTTATCGTACCAGGAGTCTTACCGATCATCTCCTTGGCAACCAAACCGACCGCGTTGCCATTCTTAAGTACACGGTTGGTTCCTTTCTTAACGGCCACCACCGAGGGCTCGTTTAGAACCACTCCCTGGCCACGGACGCACACCAAGGTGTTGCAAGTCCCCAGATCAATGCCCATGTCCAGGCTGAATAGACCGAGTAGGGAGCTGAGTATCACGGAACCACCCTTTCGCCCGAAAAGGAAACGTTAACCAGCACAGGCCCTATCCCCACACCTTGATCCGATATGATCCGGACATCCTTTGGACAGGCCGGCATTGTACCACGGCTAAACCCAATACGCGAGAGGTCGTTGCAGTCGTTTTTCGGATGTTCAAGTCCAAGCAAGCCGACAGAACCGGGGTACAGGAATCACCGCCGGCCGAAACGGAAGCAATTCCGACTCAAGCCCCGCTGGAGGGCAACAATGTGCCAAACAACTGGATCGAACGCATCGCCAGGTAAACAATCCCGAACAGCAGAAGGGCGGTGGCTACGATCAGCATCACCGTGTAGAGATCATTCTGCGGGGCGATTCGCGGTCCGGTTTCGTTGGGGGGTGCCATCTTTTCTTATCTCCCATGCGGCCGAGAGTCGTGACCGTTATCGAAGGTCAATACTGAGCATTGAAGCTATTTAAATCGATGATATCGTCCCCCACGCGTATCCGCCTGTCGCCTTCCAGCTTAATCTGTCCGACGGCTTCGGTCGGAGTTACGTGCGAGGTGATCGTAAGATCGCAGATATACTGCCCGTCTCGTACGGCCACCATTACCATCCCTTCCTTTACCCCGGAAGCACTACCCACGTCCAAGCTGGCCATGTTCGCGTTCAGGTCCACCGCGGTAACAGTTCCATGGATGGGAGCGGCCGCAACCGCGGAAACAGCCATGGCCCCCGGCGTGGGAGTCGAGGTCAATGGCGGCAGCCCCGGCCCGAGATTGATCTGTTGACGCAGTTGGGCGTTTTCCGTGCGGAAGTTGTGGGCAACCTCTTCCTGCTCGTGGAGTTTTTGCTTTACGATAACCAGCTCGGCCTGCAACTGCATGTTCTTCTGGACGAGCTCGGTGTTGCGAAGCTGCAGATCGCGTTCGTTCGCCAAAGCCTGTTCCCGGGTTTCGGCCAAGGTCTTGTTGACCTCTTCCTTAACCTGTAACTGTCCGCTGAGCAGGGAGGTCGAGCTTTCGAGACTATCCCGGCTACGTCGTAATTGATCGCGATCCTGGGTCAGATTATCAATTTGGAGCAGGCCTTCCTCAATCCGAGCGCGCAACTGATTGGCTTCATCATCCCGGCGAGCCAGCAGGGAGTTAAAATACTCCTGCTGCGAAGCGGCGACGGCCTGGGCACTCATAGCCTTTGCCATGTGTACTTCCGCAGACCCCTTATATTGCTCCGCCAGTCTCTGCCAATCGTAGGTACGGCCGGCAAATACAATCGCCATCGGTGTAAAAACGAAGGCGAAAAGACAAACCAGGATGACAAAAATCTTGGTTACAGTCGTCAACTTTCTGCTCCCGTGTTTGTGCCGTGGATTCCACCCCATCCCAAAACCGTCAGCCGGGCAGGAGGAGGGTTCGCATCTGTCCGCCCGTCAGAACGCGGTTTTCAGCCCGCTCACCGAAAACCCTCGACTCTGGGTGCAAGGCGCCGTACCGCAGTCAGGCATGCCCACACAATATCCGGGGGCAAGCCAACCCAGTCGGCCGGGGTGGCCGAAAACTACCGTCCAAGCAGCGCCTGGAGACAAAACTATATCCGCCCAGTCATGGTTTGCAAGTCTTCTTCAGGCACATAGGTTATGAATATTTCACTTTCGGACATTTTCCAGTACGAAGGCCACCCAAGCATGGGGGTCTGGCCATCCTCCCGCCCTCTTGGTCAGGTCTGACTCGTTGGCCGTCGAGGAAGCAACCGCCGCATTAAGGCATACACCAGTTTAGATGAAACAGCCAGGCACGCTCCGCATCCATCATACTTACCAGCGACCCCTTATCGATTCAGGAATCATGCCCGAGGCCGTCATCACGGAAGCTTAAATAATTCCTTCCAAATACACAACAACATGTATATCTGCCAGTTACGCACATTCCGGTTAAACTTTCAGTGCAATATTCGATATATGGTGGGTTTGTTTGGTAATTTCGTTTTTCTCCACGGCTTACCCAAACGCCCTCGCGACCTTGGGCTTGCCAGAATCCCGAAGGGTATAACACCTCAGGGCGCCCCGCTCTCACAGGGAAAGGACGGCATATCGGGCAAGTCCGTACGAGAAACCGTGCCACAGGATCATGCAACAACTTGACGATTCCGCTCTGCGTCCCTTTCCCATGGGATGCAGCCTTGGTGACCCATGATACAAGCCCCACATTCAGCCGGCGCGGCGCATTGTATGTCCGGGACGGGTACCCCCGTTATCCTGCTCGGCAATTCACGGACAGGAAACCGAACAGGTTACTCCTGGTCACGAGAAGATCACGGATATCGATCACCGAGTCGGAATGCACATCGCAACGGAAAGTATCAGCCGTCACCAGAAGTCCGTCGACTAGATCGGGATTCAGTCCAACAGCAGGCGAGTGTACGCAGGTACGGCGAAAGGATGTGGGAGGTGGGGATATCTTATATGTCCACATTGTCCCGCCGGACCCGATAGAGCAGCAGATCAAACGGCCCGCGGCAGGTATCAAGCCGAATACCGTAATCCGCCATGGGCTGTATTGTCACGCCAACCCGCGTTACAAGTAGGCGGCGGGCGGATCCTTGCGCGGTTTACTTATTGAGGCACCGGGCAAGGATGGCCATGGTTTCGCTCTGTCGTTGATTTACAAACCGCCTGGCCCGCTCAGCCTTGGTCCTGGCTGCGGCGGGGTCTTTGGCCATTGCCAGGACGGCAGGAGCGATTCCGGGGATTTCATCTTCCTTGTCCATGTCAAAGAGCCAGTCGTCCAGCCCGATATCGCGCCACATGTATCCCTTGCTGGTCTGCTCCGCCCAGCGGCAGACGATCGCCGGCACACCATGGCCGATACACATGATGGGCGAGTGCATTTCCGAGCTGAAGATCCCCGCGGAACGTAGGTAGGTGCTAAGGGCCTCATCGGGCAGCCAGAACTTTTCACGCCAGACCACACGGGATTTAACGTCGTCTGGCAGGCGGTCGAGGATCATTTCCTTGCCGACGGCCATCTGGGTGGAGTCCTCGGGGCAGAGCAGCACCTTGAGGTCGGTTTGTCGGATCACCATGCAAATCGCCTCGCGGAGAGGAGCGTGATCGTGTTCCTTCATCTGCTCGTTGCGTTCGTGCCTAGCCTGGTCGAAGGGAGTGTTCCGGATCCTCCAGTAGGGCGTAAAGCGGAGACGTGACAGGCAGCAGAGGAACTTGCCCTGCTCCAGACCATGGGCATCGAGAAAAGCGGTGGCCGCCTGATCGTCGCGAAGGTCTATGGCAAACGCGCCGTCTGGCCCGAATTCCATGATCGGGCATTTGACGCCTGATTCCCGGGCTAAGTTGAGGGATACCGTGTCTCGGAAGAAGACGAAATCGGCACCGGATAGCAACTCGACTACGGCTGGCGAGATGGTGGGGAAGGTGATCCCATAGACGCCATAGGGCTTGCCGGTGTCATTCCGCCACTGGGTCACGTTCTCCCAGGCTACCAGCCACGGACCCGAACCGTGAAGAAGAAAATCGCATTCGTCCATGGCCCGGGCGATCTCTTCCTCCGTCCGAACGATCTTCAGCTTGGGAAACCGTCGGCGGAGCATGTCCTCCACGTCCTGGCCCAGCGGATTGGGCCACAGGTAAATCTCGGTATCGGGCAGGTATCGCTCCAGCAGGGTCAGTACTCCCGGAGTGTGGGCGACGTCCCCAATGTTGACCGTTTGCCACGAGGAGCGCAGCAGAATCCTCCTCGTTCGTTTCCAAGAGGCCAGGAGACGGGGAACTGCCGCCCACCCGGCCAACACCGCCGAGCTGGTAAGGAATGTCCTCCGGTTCATGGATGGCCATGTTACCATGAACCAAATCGGCCGCACAACAACGCAGTGTTCCGCTGGTCGTCAATCGTAGGTTTGGTTGGTAATCTCTTTTTCTCCCACGGCTCACCGAAGCCGACGCCATCGCGACCTTGGGCGTGCCGGCCCGCCAAAGGGACTAACACCTCAGGGTGCCCCTGTTATCTTGCTCGGCAATTCACGGACAGGAAACCGAACCGAACAGGTTACTCTTGGTCGCGCTCAGGTCACGGATATCGATCACCGCGTCGGAATGCACATCGCAACGGAAAGTATCGGCCGTCACCGGCTGGAACAACTGCGACTTGATCGCCGACAGGTCAGATATAGTCACCATACCGGACTCGTCGTTATCGACCTTGCCGAGCAGCACCCGAATGCGTACTTCAGCAGCACCGCTAAGCGGAACGCCGGTCGCGCTGACGATGCCGCCGAGCGCAAGACTCAGGCAGGTGTTGCCGGTCACGTCGGACAGGGCCATGGCCATCTCGTTTTCGACAACGGTCACTCCCTCGCAGACCCCGCTGGACAACAGGATATTCGCGCAGCTTACGGCCGGGTCGAGATCGTCACTGAAGGCTAACACAATCATAGTCGGGCCGCCGGCCCGCGGCTCGAGCCCGGCCGCCGCGCTGTCCAGGGGCAGGTCGATATCGAACGCCCCCGCTTGGCCGTGAACCTTACGCGAAACGGCCGCCAGCAGGGTAAAGGCCGGCCCCGGTTCGAAAACATATTCAAACGCCCCCATGTCCACGACGGGCAACCCGTCACCGGTCCCGTCGAGGATTCGCAGGCTGCCGGTCAGGTCGGTATAGTTATCCTCCGGAACGGCCGCATTGTCCCCCGCGTCGATGGCCGGCGATCCGGCGGTAAAGGTATAGGTTCCGAGCACCATTAGCGGGTCGGCGTCGATGTTCCCCATTCCTGGGAACACCACCCCGTCGCCCGGGACATCGTCCTGGATACAACTGTAATTGACGGTCTGGGTGCCGCCGTATATTTGGGCGGACTGGCCGGTACCGGTCGGATCGCTGTTACCCCAAAAGACGCAGTTGGCCGCGATCAGCTGACAGCTTACGGCATTCTGAATACCGCCATAGGCCCTTACACCGAAACTTCTCTGCGTTTTGCGCGCATGTTATCCGGTATCAAGCGGCCGGTCGAGCAAGGGCTTGGGGATAGTGATCATCATGAATCGCCAGGATAGCGGACATCATCGCGT
>JAAYCU010000179.1 GCA_012729595.1 Phycisphaerales bacterium | reverse complement strand
GTTGGCGATGTGCTGGCGACTGCCCCGCTTCTCATCGCAGGCGAGCACGACCCTCTCCCGTAAATCCATTGAGTAGGTCATGCATATATATCGGCAAATGCTACGCTATTTCGTGAAATGCTCTAGAGTATTTTAATCTGAATATTCCCAGTGTACACATTGGGCCGAGGATAGGCATTTAATTTGTGCAGCCCGAAGGGTTTTGCTGGTTTTTAATGCAGGGGACACAGCTATGTGTCGCGACGCCAAAGGGCGCTCTGTGCGTAAGTTATTGTTGTATAGGTAATAATGTCGATTTGGCATTCTATGTATTTCTTGTAGATATTGGCATCAATGATGCATTAGAACGGACTGGCGCGGTAGATTGAGCGATGTTAAGCCTTGTGAGTTAGGTCTTGCGCTTGATTGTCCGTAGGTTCGCATTGGTGTTTTTATTGAAGGAGATTCATGAATGTTACGGCAGAACGGAATTGTCAAACGTGTCGTTTTTGTAGTGCTGGGGCTTTCGACGTTGGCGGCCGGTTGCGTTCCCGATAATTTGTGGTCGGATATTTGGGGCTATACCATTGTCGACGGGACCGTGGCGTTCCTCTTGGATGCAATGCTGAGCGCAGTGATTCCTTAAGCTGTCGTTATTCAGAGAACTTGAAAGTTCTATGGCGAGCCAGAGGTAATGCTCTGTAGCCGGGCCAATCGAAGGCCTGATTCGAGGAGGAACTAACTTGTATGTGTTAAACATTAGGCAATTGTTCGTCACTACGGTGATCCTCGGGCTGATAGGAGGCGGGGCCATGGTGGTGCGGGCCGACCAAGTTCCGTCGATCGCAGCGGGTGAAGATGCCGTGGGCACCCAGAGTATCTCTCTTTCTCAGGAGAGTTTAGCCCAAGATGTAAAGATCTCGGTGGATAAGGAAGAGTCTTCCTGTCCTATCAGCCTGGGATTGTCCTACGCTCTCTATACGGATTACGTGTTCCGTGGTGTCAACTTTTCAGAACCGGCTGGCGAAGGCCGGGAGAAACTGAACCATCAGCTAACGGTAAGCCTGGACTGGGACACCGGCAAGTGGGGCACATTCGGTTTTGACACTTGGTTTGAGTGGTACGCAGGGCAGAAGATGATCGATCCAGATCGCGGTGGACAAAATCTGCAAGAGGTCGATTATACCATTCGATGGACGTATCCTTTGGAGTTTATCGCTACTGATCTGACTCTTGGATACACGTTTTACGTCTTTCCGAATTTAGCCCACACCCTTCGGCAGGATCGTGCGAAGGGTAACAACAATGACGACCGCACGCACGAATACTGGTTTTCGCTTGAGCATAATGACGCCTGGATGTGGAAGGGGTTGTTTCCGGAAAATACCGATGGGGTGCTGAACCCGTCTTTTCTGTTTGCTCATGATGTCGGTTCCATTCTAGGTGTATGGATGGAATTCGGACTAAGTCATGGGTTTGAAGTTCCGGGAATTGAGCATCTGACTGTGACGCCCGTGTGGACCGTGGCGGCTCAGTGCGATTACTGGAAGCGCGGGTTCTTTCTGGTCGGGGATACATGGTCATTAACTGTGGAGTATGATCTGGCGGGGGCCTTGAAGCTACCCAAGTGGGTGGGCTCGCTGACTCTGGCTGGTGAGCTTTATTACTTTAACGCTTGGGGCAACTTCAGGGGGCCGGATACTGGTGATGAATTCTGGGGAGGCATGACGGTCAATTGGGGCTTGGGTGGCTGAGTAATACTCGTATACCCGGAAGCATGATTGCAGGAGAAAAACGCCGGACTTGGTCCGGCGTTTTTCGTTTGAAGGTGGCTTCATGAATAATGGATAAGGCTGGTAATGTGTCATCGGCGTTTGTCTTTGTGCTTTACGTCTGGCGCGTGTCCTACCTACCTGAATCTTGCCGCAGCAACTCTGCCCAGTCGGACGCCCAAATCAAACGCCTCTTTCATGTGGTGGGGATGTTCGCGAACCTCGCCTCGTTTGGTGACGCCAGGAACTATGAGGCGGCCGGCAAGTTGCATTTGCAGGTAGAGCAGGCATTGCTCGAAGAAGGTCAGGAGTGGGGCGGCCGTTTCCAGAATGGTTTCCTCATAGGGGATGACCACGGCGGCCGTCTTGCCGGCGATTTTCGGCCGATTTTCGGGGCAGTTGAAGTACACGAAGCGATCAATGAACCCTTTCATAAGGGCGGTCGGGCCGTACCAGTAAACCGGCGTGCCGAACACCAGAGCATCGGCGGCGGCGATGCGGGTATACAGGTCGTTCATGTCATCCCGGTTGGGGCAGGGTTTTCCGGCCCAGCAGGCGTGACAGCCGGTGCATGGCTTAATGATCATCTCGCCCAGCCGGATAAGTTCCGTGCGGGTTCCGGCCTGCTCCGCGCCAGCCAACAGTTCGGATAGAAGAGCATCCGTGTTGCCATTATTTCGCGGGCTGCCCATGATGCCGAGGATCTTCTTCATGATGCAAGATTCTCCGGTTCTTTTGGTTTGAGAAAACGCACGCGAATACCACGCATAAGCAGGAAAAACAGACTCATGGGCAGCCAGACCCAGCGAGCCTCGCTGAGCAGAACCGCGAGGCCCCACTCGCTGAAGAAGTTCGCGAAACCGATGGGCGCTACGATAATGGGTGTCCATGGGGCGAAGTAGCGATTCGAATCGAAAGGTGAGAACAGAGCGACACCCAGGCCTCCGCTGGTGAGGGCATCCAACAGGCCGTGACTGGCGGTGAGCAAGGTAAAAAAACCGAACAACCCCCACCAGGATCGCGTGCAAACCTTATGGTCCCTGAAAAAAATGAGAACGATCGCCAGACTCAAGAAAACGGCGAAAATGAGAGAATGAGAAAAGCCACGATGCCCGAAAAAATGTTCATACGGAACACCCAGCCGCAGTCCGATGGTGTCGGCGTCGACAAGTATCGGGCTGATCGCGCATAAAACCCAAAAACGGACAGGCATTTTTTTCCTGAATAACTCACGGCCTGAAACAACCCCTACCAGAACATGAGTTACGGTAGATGCCAATTGCAACCTCCTCGAAGGGTTAGTGCAAACGTAACCAGACGGCCTTGAGGTACGCCGATTCCGGACAACGGGGGCTGACAGGATGATCGGGAGCGGCCCCCGTAACATCTAGAATCTGGCTCTGGCGGCCGGCCAGGCGGGCGGCACCGACCGTAAGGCTAACGAAATCGTCCCGGGCCATAGCCCCGCTACACGAGCAGGTCAGCAGGACGCCTCCGGGGGCGACCAGGGCGGCGGCCAGTCGGTTAAGATCGAAGTATTTCCGGCGGCCCTCCTCGATCTCGTTGCGGCCGAAGATCAGTTTGGGTGGGTCCAGGACCAACACGTCATAGGATCGGCCATTGGCCAACATCTGCCGCATATAGGGGAATGCGTCGGCGTGAACGAGGTCGATCCGGGTTTCGTTGAGGTGGGCGTTGCGGCGGGCCATCTCCACGGCGTTTTCGTCTAGATCGACGCAGGTGACATGCTCTGCGCGGCCGAGTACCTTGGCGTACAGGCCGAAGCCGCCGGAATAGCAGCAGAGGTCGAGTACCCGGCAGCCGCTAGTCAGTCTCGATAGCCGCTGCCGGTTGTCGCGTTGATCGCAGAAGAACCCCGTCTTGTGTCCTTGGGCGAAATCGACGCGGAAACGCACCTGGTTTTCGGAGATTTTGACCGATGAGGGGAGATTTTCCGATTCCATGGTTTGGGCTTGGAAGCCCTCGTGACGCTGGACGCGCTCGTCGACAGTGACACGATGGTGGCGGGTACCGGCCAACTCGTGCAGGATTGGCAGGAGCAGGTCCATTTGCCGCCATATCCCCAGGCTGAATACCTCGACGGAGAGCATATCGGCGTAGCGATCTACCACCAGACCGGAAAGATCGTCGCCTTCGGCGTGTATAAGTCGATACGCCCCGGTAGTATCATCAAGGCGGAGCGTTTTTCGACGCAGGCCGACTGCCCGGGCCAGGATGTCGTTCCAATAAGGCCCGTCAAGCGGCTGCTCGGTGAAGTTCAGCATGCGGATGGCGATTTCTGAGCGGGGGTTGTACAGGCCGTGGCCGAAAACCTTACCGTGTCGGTCATAAACGGTAACGCTGCTACCCGGCCTGGCGTCAGGCGAGGCCTCCCGGATCATCTTTTTGTAGATAAAGGTCTGAAAGGCCGCCGAGCGAAGCTGGACCCATGGGGCCGTTCGGGCGACCGCGTCGGATGATGGTTCGTTGATACTCATGGCTCCGATTATACTCGATTCCGGCCGAAGTCGATGAGTCCACGAGGATGATGTATGATACGGGCGAGACTGACCATTTGCCCGGCCTGTTTTGGGCGAGGCGCTGGAATGGGAGGGTGACCTGATGCAGGAACCTATAACGTCATACGAACCTGTGGCAATCCGGCAGCGGATGGTCCGGGCCAACGCCGGTGCGACGCTTTTCGAGGCCGTCCTGTTGCTTCTGATCGGGTTTGTATTTCTCCGCGGCTTGTCCGGGATATCCGACTGGGAACTGTTTAACGTAGTCGTAGCCGTTACCGTGTGGACATTCAAAGTCGGTGGATTGCTCATGTTGGGGGTGGCTGTTCTGGGATGGCTTAGCTGTGCGAAAGCCCTTCTCTTCGACATAGTTATTAACGCTTTAATCGGGTCGGTCTTGATTTTGTCGAGTGGCGTGTGGCTGCTGGCCGGTGAGGTGTATGGGCTGTTATTTATGCTGGTCGGCGGAATGTTGCTGCATTCCATGCATCGTAGCTGGCGCAATTATCGATCGGCAGGCCTTGCATTGCAGGCACTAATGAATGTGATATCGGGTGATGGTCCGGTGAGTGAGCCCGCCGCCCGTTCGTGTGAAGATGTTTTCTACCAGCTTGATCTCCGGGAGGATGAAGCATGCCCGACCTGCCGTAAGGCTCTTGATAATCCAGATGCGAATCGGATCGAAGCAGCCACCACCCCGGATGCCCGACCAGCGATCTGCGAACCAGAACAGTTGCCGCCGGAAGGGTATTTGGCCGAACTTGGCCGGCAGGGCAAAGAGGATTAAGCGTGATGACCGAATTGAGCGATACGGAGAAAGTGCAACGGTACGAGCAGGATACCGAGTTGGCCCGCTATTCGCGGCAGATGCTGTTTGACCCAATCGGCGAGGAGGGGCAGCGTAAACTGCTGCAAGCACGGGTAGCTTTGATCGGGTGCGGCGGGCTGGGGACTATGCTGGCCAGCCTGTTGGTTCGAGCGGGCGTTGGCTATCTGCGGATTATCGACCGCGATTTTATCGAATTGAGCAACCTGCAACGCCAGGCTCTGTTTGACGAAGATGACCTGGCCGCCAATCTACCCAAGGCCGAGGCCGCACGGCGAAAACTGCAGCGGATCAATACCTCCGTTCAGGTCGAGGCGGTAGTTAAGGAGGTCCATCACCGCAATATCGAGGGGTTGTGTGTCGAGGCCGACCTTTTGTTGGACGGTACGGACAATTTTGATACGCGTTTTCTGATCAACGATCTGGCGGTCAAGACCCGCCGACCTTGGGTCTACGGAGCTGCGGTGGCCGCCACAGGTCTATCCATGCCAATTATACCGTATGAAACGCCCTGTCTGCGTTGCCTCCTTGAGCAGATTCCGCCGCGTTCGATGAACCCGACGTGTAACACTGCGGGAGTGCTTGCCCCGGTGGTCAGTCTGGTTGCCAGTCATCAGGCCATCGAGGTTCTAAAAATCCTGACCGGGCGTTTCCAGGCTGTGGATCGTCGGCTGTGGCGCATGGACGCTTGGAATAATTGCGTTTCCCAGATCGAGGTGCGGAAAACGTATGATGAGGGCGACTGCATATGCTGCAAGCAGCAGCGGTTCGAATACCTCGAAGGCCAAGCGGGTGCATCCTCTCTGGAGTTGGGCGAACGTAATGCGGTCCATCTGCCGCCCACGGAGGAGTTGACCATCGATTTTCCGGTTATCGCCGAGCGGCTGCGGATCGAGGGGTGCGAGGTCGTGTTCAATCCGTTTTTGCTCAGAGCCCGTATCGAGCCCCATGAACTTGTTCTGTTTCCCGATGGGCGGGCGGTGGTCAACGGCACCGGGCAACGCGCTGAGGCCGAGGCGTTGTATACCCGCTACATCGGCCCCGTCGATGTATAACAGGGTCGGCTATTCCGCCGCGACGACGTAGTTGGTCAATATGCCCACGCCTTCCAATTCGACCTCGAGTTTGTCGCCTGGTTTGATCGGCGAGGTGGTGCCGGGGGTGCCGGTATAGATCAGGTCGCCCGGCTCCAGGGTAATGTGTCGGCTGATCCAACTGACGATTGTAGCTACGTTGTGGATCATGTCGGCAGTTCGCTGTTCCTGCATGACCTGTCCGTTGCGCCGCAGTTGCAGGTGCAGATCGTTGTAGTTCAAGCCGGTAACAATGAATGGGCCACAAGGCGAGAAGGTGTCCGATGCTTTGGCCCGCCACCATTGCCAGTCGCGAGCGCTTATATCATTACCGCAGGTTACACCGAAAACGTAATCGAGTGCCTGTTCCTCCGAAACATGCTTGGCTTGTTTTCCGATGACGACCACCATTTCCGCCTCGTAATCTACGCGTTCGGTGCCCTTGGGAATCACAATGTTGCCCCGTCAGGCAGTAGCGAGGACGGCAACTTTATGAAGATTCCCGGATGAGTTGATGGTTGTGCAGGCGTTCGGCCCGCGTCGAGATGGCTCTGGTAATTGCCGATCATGGCCAATACCTTGCTCGGCTCGGTTGGCACGAGGAGCTTCACCTCTGACAGCTTGTAAATCTGGTCCGTCAATTCCCAGGATCCGAACATGTTCCCAGTGATAAGACGCACCTGATCGTTTTCGACAATGCCGTAGGCAATCTGATCGCCTACCTGGAACCGGGCATACCGGGTGATATTCCTTGCCTGGTCCTGTTCGGTGGCTCCGAGAGCCATGATGCATGTTGTCCCGAGCAACAGTAATCTAACGTAACGCAGTTTCATCACGAATCACCTCCAGTGTGTTAATGACTTTCTGCAAGCATGGGTGTCATTGTGTCCTCGACTCAACTGATAGACCAGACTTATGCCCGGCGACTGGTTGACCAATAGGCTTTTATGTTGACATTGCACACTTCCGAACGCCACAATGCAACCTGAGAGTCATTGTGTTGATGGCTCCGGTGTGCACTCGTAAAGAGACTGGAGGTCTGGCCATGAGCATATCTTGGGGTACGATAGGTTGCATTATGGTAACTTGTGTCTGCGTTGGGTGTGCAGGCCCAGGACTCGAGATATGTTTCATCGATACCGTTGGAGGGGCGGCGACCTTGATCGTTACGCCGGAGCGGGAAACCATTTTAATTGATGGAGGGTGGCCTATTGAACGCGACGCCCAGCGGATTCTCGACGCGTTGCGGGATACAGCAAGGCGGCCGCGCATCGATCACATGATCGTTACTCACTGGCATACTGATCATTACGGGGCCATCACGCTCTTGGGCGACCGGGTGGAGTTCGGCCAGTTTTATGATCGTGGATTACCGGAGGCATGGCTGCTTGATCCGGCCCAGATGCCTGACCAGATGCGGGCGTATCAAAGGCTTACCAGCGGGCCTACCATCACGATGGCGGCCGGTGATGAGATTCCTCTGCGACAAGGTCTGATCGGTCCGCGACTGCGTTTGCGGTGCCTGATGGCTTCCGGCAGGGTAGATGAAAATATCGCGGGTTCGCCAAATCCGTATTGCGCGCAACACGAGGATAAGGGCACGGACCTTTCTGAAAACGGCTTGAGCATCGTTCTGCTGCTTTCTTATGGGCCTTTCGATTTTTTTCTCGGCGGTGATCTTACATGGAATTTCGAGAGAGATCTGGTTTGTCCGAAGAATCGCGTCGGGCAGGTGGAGTTGTTTCAGGTTAATCATCACGGCCTGAGGTCCAGCAATAACCCGGTCCTGGTCCACGCCCTGGCGCCGAGAACTGCGGTTATGTTCAATGGGCCGGAGAAAGGCGCGGATCAGGAGGTTCTGGAAACGCTGCGCCGTTCGCCAGGGATACAGGACTTCTGGCAACTGCATCGCAATACCCGTTTATCCGCCACAGAACAGGCCCCGTCCGAACGTGTCGCCAATCCCGATGACCCCGAGGGCGGGCGAGCCATCCGTGTTTCTGTCGGCCGAGGCGGTCAAGTATTTCGTATATGGATCGATCCCGGCGGAGAGCCGGCTCAGTATTCATGTTGGTAATTGGGGCCAGGCATAGTGCTGAGGGTTACCGCGTGGGTTGCATACACCGGGGCAGGTAGCGGATAATCACGGGCATGATGAAAAAACATGATGGCTCAAAGCCGAGCGAACGCACGGTCGAGGTCGAGGTCCAGCCGCACCCGTATTCCGTGATCATTGGGGCGGGGGTGCTGGATACGCTGGGGCCGCGGGTCGGGCGGCTGGTCAAGGGCCGCCGGGCGTTCGTGGTTACCGACGAGAACGTCGACCCCCTATACGCCGAACAGGCCCTGGCCTCGCTGCGGGAGGGCGGGTTCGAGGCCGCCGTACAGGTCGTGCCCGCCGGCGATGCGACCAAGTCGCTGGAGACGCTGGCGAAGCTCTATGACGCGGTGGCCGAGGCGGGTATCGATCGAACCTGTCCGGTGATCGCCCTTGGCGGCGGGGTGGTGGGTGATCTAACCGGGTTTCTGGCGGCCACCTGGATGCGCGGGGTGCCCTTCGTGCAGTGCGCCACCACGGTCGAGGCCGATGTCGACGCCAGCGTGGGCGGTAAGACGGCGGTGAACCATCCGCTCGGCAAGAACATGATCGGCTCGTTTTATCAGCCCGTGCTGGTGCTGATCGACACGGCCACCCTGCGTACGTTGAGCGAGCGGGATTTCCGCGCGGGCCTGGCCGAGAGCGTCAAACATGCGGTAATCCGTGACGGCGAGTTTTTCACCTGGCACGAGGAACACGCCGACACATTGATCGCCTGCGATCTGGAATCGCTGGGCGAGCTGCTGGAGCGGAACGTGCGGATCAAGGCCGAGATCGTCGCTCAGGACGAGCGGGAAGTGACCGGGGTGCGGGCCCTGCTGAATTTCGGACATACCATCGGCCATGCCATCGAGACGGGCATGGCCCGACGAGGCGACCCGTGGCGGCATGGCGAGGCCGTCGCGGTCGGCATGATCGCGGCCGCCCACATGAGCGTGCGGGCGGGGATGCTGGATCACGCGTCCGCCGAGCGGATCACGGCGCTGGTCGGACGCATCGGCCTGCCGGTGAACGCTCCGCTGGCCGCCGCTCGCGAGGAAATGTGGCAACTGATGCGGCTCGATAAGAAATCGGCCGCCGGGAAAATTCGCTTTGTCCTGGCCGAAAAGATCGGCCGAGCGGTCCTCCGCGAGCAGATCGAACCCGCCTGGATCGAGGCGGGGCTGGACAGCGTACTGGTTTGAGACGTGTGGGGCCTCGCGCAGAGACGCCAAGGCGCAGAGAGAAGACTGGATTGTGTTTCGGACGGATACGCGACGGGGGCAACGAAGGGGCCATTGTTGACCCGGCAAAAAGGATGCGAAAATGCCTGGCAGCGGCGCACACGTGAATCAATTCGGTCGCAGGGGCGGGCGAGGGTCGCGGCCTTATCTGCTCATGTTGAAGATCGTCTGCGTGGGCCTGTTTCTCGGCGGGTTGGCGAGTTTTCTGGTTCTGGCGGCGGGTCGGCCTGTCGAGGCCGGGTCGGAGCAGGCCGAGGCCTTCGCGGCCCTGGCTCACCGGATGTATGCCCGACTGATCGTACCGGGAGTCATCGGGGCGGAACTGGCGGGTTTACTGCTGACGGTCTCCATCTGGCGGGTGATGATCCACATGCGCTGGTTCCAGTTGAAAATGCTGATTCTGCTGATCGGCTGTCCCGGCCTGCATGTGTTCATGGTCACGCGCTTGACGGCTTTCGACAAGATGCTCCAAGGAGGCTTTGATGGAACGGTGGCCGTCAACCTGCATACGCAGATACTGGCCGGGACCGCGGCCGCGATCGTTTACGCCTTGCTGATGATCTGGCTGGGGCGGATCAAGCCGCGTCTGGGCCAGGACTACGGGCGCACCTTCGCCCGAGCGTCCGACAGCGGCGAGAAGTCATAAAACATCCCGGTCCTTGCGGAATTCCTCTTCCAGAATAGCCACGATCTTCGAGAAATGCGCGTCCAAGGCGCATTTGTTCTGGGCCCGGTTGGCACAGTAACCATGCTTGTCCTGCATGCAGTTGGCGCAGACCACCTGGCGAATGCGGTCCATGTACGGCTCGATCGAATAATCGCGGATACCGGAGATGACCTCGATGATCTCGTCCAGCCGGCTCATCAAGGGCCGACATTCGAGGGGCACCTTGCCTCCCGGTTCGTCCCAGGGATATTGGGTGCAGATTTCGTCCTGCAGCCGTTTTTCAATTCGCTCGCGAAGGTCGGGCATGAGTGATACCTCATAATCAAGTTACGTCATTGTTCCCCAAGGCCATGGCCAACAGTTCGGCCATGTGCAGGGGTTCGGCCTTGGTCAGGTGGGTGATCTGGTGCCTGCAACTGGTGCCGGAGGCCACCATGTGCGTGCCGGGTTCCAGGGCCTTGATCTGCTCGACCAGGGGCTTGGCCACGTCCTTGGATAATTCGTACTTGTCGGCCATCATGCCGAACGCGCCGGCCATTCCGCAGCAGCCGGTCTTGAGCATCCGCACGTCCGCCTGGGGAACCATTCCGGCCAGAGCGGGGAAAACGTTCGCGTCGGTCAGGGCCTTCGAGTGGCAATGTCCGTGGATCGCCACACGCACGGGGCCGTCTTTTCTAAAAGGCAGAGCGTCAGGCTCGCGGCGTAATAACTCGTAGACAAAATGCTCGAACAACACGCAACGCCGGGCCACCTTTTCGGCGCCGGGGATTTTCATCTGTACGTATTCATCCACGAACATAGAGTAACAGGACGGTTCGAGGAAAATGATCGGCTCCTCGCCGCCGAGGGCGTTGAACATCTCGACGTTATGCCGGCCAAGACGTTGTACCTCGTCGAGCACGCCGCGGCTGCACGCGGGACGGCCGCAACACTTGCGCTGCTCGGCCAGGCCGACGGCGAACCCGGCCGCCTCCAGCACCCGCACCGCCGCCCGGCCGATATTCGGCTCATTGTAGCGGACCCAGGTGTCGTCCCAGAGGATCACCTTTCCGCGGGACACCGCATGTCCGTTGGCCGCCGAGCGCTTCTTGAACCAGCGATCGAAGCGTTGGGCGGCGTAGAGCGGCATGGGACGCTCGCGGGTGAAGCCCATCATTTTGTTCATGATCCAGCCGGTCACGGGCATCTTCAGTGCCCAGTTGGACAGCGGATAAAACGCCGTACCCAGCTTACCCAGCAGGTCGGAATTGGAAATGACCCGATCGACCAGCGGGATGCCGTCGCGTTTCTGGCGGGCGTGGACCAGTTCGGCCTTGAGCAGGGTCATGTCCACGTTGGACGGGCACTCGGTCTTGCAGGCTTTGCAACTCAGGCAGTAATCGAGGGCCTTGGCCAGGTCGGGTGAGCGGAGAGGATCCCCCTCGCCGAGCCGGCCGTCCAGCGTGGCCCGAATCGTGTTGGCCCGGCCGCGGGTGACCATGATCTCCTCGCCCGTCGCCTGGTAAGTCGGGCACATAGTCGGCGGATTCTTGCGGCAGTCACCGCAGCCGTTGCACTGCTCCAGGTTGCCGACGAACGAGCCGTCGCGCTCGATAAACCCATACACCCCTTCGAAGGGCGGCACGATCTTATATAGATCGCCGTAGCGCAGGTTCGTGTCGATCCTGTACCCCTTGCCGGGCACGATCTTGCCGGGGTTCATCATTTTTTTGGGGTCGAACAGGCGTTTAACCTCCGCGCAGGCGGCGTTCAGGTCGGGGCCGAGGTGCTCGGGCATGAATTCGGTGCGGGCGATGCCCACGCCGTGCTCGCCGGCCAGGCTGCCCTTGAATTGCAGGCAGAGGGCGGAGACCTCCTCGGCCAGCTCGCGATAAATTTTGATGTCCTTGGCCGTGTGCAGGTTCAGCTTGGGCCGCACATGCAGCAGGCCGGAGGCCGCGTGGCCGTAATAGGAGGCCATAATCCCCCGCGATTCGAAAATCTTCCGCAGGCTCTCGACGTATTCCGGAATTTTGCGGGCGGGTACGGCCACGTCTTCCAGGCCCGGCGTCGGCTTGGCCTCGCCCGCGCAGGCGGTCAGCAGCGACAGCCCCTGCTTGCGTACTGACCAGATTAGTAACTGTTCGCGGTCGGACGCGGGGATCAGTTTCCGTGTGCCGATATCGCGTTTCGCCAGTTCGTTGAGTTTTTCCTCGGCGTCGGTATCGAAGAACTCCACGAGCAGCATGGCCTCGCACGGTCGCTCGTCGAGTTGCATCAAGGCGCGGGCCTGTTTGAAGGCGATCTGCCCCTTGGTCTGGTCGAACAGCAGCCGGTCGATATGCTCGATAGCTACGGGCTTGATGTCCAGCAATTCCACCGTGGCCTGCATGGCCTCGGATACCGAATCGAAGAAAATGACGCCGACTCGTTTCTTCGGGGGCACGGGCACCAGGTTCAGGACGGCCGAGACGATACCTGCGAGGGTGCCTTCGCTACCGCCGATGATCTTGGACAGGTCGCCTTTGTTGGCCAGGTAATAATCGAAGCCGTAGCCCGGCCAGCGCTTGTTGATCTGCCCGGCGGGCATGCGCCGGCGGATTTCGTCGGCGTGGCGATCCACCAGTTGGTCGAGAGCGGTACGCTGATCGGGCAGGCTGTCGTGCCCGCGGCCGACAGTGGTAATCGTGCCGTCGGCCAGGACGATCTCCAGGGCGAGGACGTGATCGATCGTGGTCCCGTAGATCGGGGTGTGCGCGCCGGAAGAATTATTGGCGATCATGCCGCCGAGGGTGGCCCGACTGCTGGTGGCCACGTCCGGCCCGAACCACAGGCCGTGCGGCAGCAGATAATTGTTCAACTGGTCCAGGACCACGCCGGCCCCGACCCGGACGGTCCGGGCCTCGCGATTGAATTCGCTGATCTGACGGTTGTATCGCGCAAAATCGATGACCAGTCCGTCGCCGACCGCGCCGCCGGCCAGACCGGTACCCGCTCCGCGCGGAACCAGATTCAGCCCGTGGTCGGCGGCCGCCCGGATGGCCGCGGCCGCCTGTTGGGCCGTGCGTGGAAAAGCTACGCCTTCCGGCACGATCTGGTAGATCGATGCGTCGGTGGCGTAAAGCTGTCGGCTCAGATCGTCAAAACGGATTTCGCAGTCACCGGCCTCGGCCAGTGTGCGCCGTAGCGCTTCATTCATGACCTAAACACTCCCAAAGCGGCCTTCGGCCGCAACCAAATAGTTTTTGAACAGTGCCTCTAGCAAAAGTGGCGTTCTGGCCTGACCATGGTTGTTATCTACGCAGCCGTGGAAAGGAGAACGCCGTGGATCATT
>JAAYCU010000178.1 GCA_012729595.1 Phycisphaerales bacterium | reverse complement strand
GTTTCAACATTGCGGCTATCGATACACCCAATCGTGAAATGCTCTAAGCACCGACATGTCTCCTACTGCTCCAAGAAGCCGTATCCCCTTTATCGGGCAAATCATAATATTCCACAACAGGTTATTACCACTTTTCGGTCTCGTCCCAGCGGCAAGGCTACATCAGCAAATAAAAAGAAAGGGAACCTCTCGGCCAGCGGCACATTAACACACGATTTACCACCCAAGGCGGATGCCGCCACAGACCGCGGAGAAGCGGCCACATGATAAATATGTCACTGCCGAAGGTGGGAATCGAACCCACACCCTGTTGCCAGGACGGGATTTTGAATCCCGCGCGTCTGCCAATTCCGCCACTTCGGCCGCGTGTATCCCCATGTATCGAGCCATGGGGGGGACCTCGAACTTTTCGGGACTTCCGGTGTTATGGGGGATCATTCGATCCGTTCACGCTCCGGAAGCTCGCCCTTGGCACGGAGATTATACAAAAAGCCGCCCGGCAGGAAAAGGGGCCGAGGTTTCAGATTCAGCGGCTTCGGCGGCGCGACTCGCCGCTACTTGCCGATCATCCTCGCCATCGCTCCGCAGAGTATCGGCCGGCTGTCTTTGGCCGCCGATACTTGCCCCCTTGGATGTCCAGGAGAACAGTCAGCTATACCCCCCACCCATTCTGAAATCGAAACAAACAAGGATTGCCCGCGACATGGGCCTCAATGAGCATATTATCCATCGTTTACGTCAATATCCGCCTCTCCCCACGTTCATCGGGGTCCTGACGTACATCGGATTCGGCGTGGTGAATTAACGTATCCGGGCCAACGGTACCGGCGGTTTCGGCTTTCAACAGTTACCCAGGATCGCGTCGGCCTTGCCCTCGTCCACGTCCATGATGTAGCGGATACCGCTGACCTCGGCGGCCTCGCGGGTCAGGGCGGCCAGATCGTCCCGGGAGAGATATTCCAGGGCGAACTTGCGGCTGCCGGCCATAAGCTGACGCAGCCCCTGGTCCAGGCGTTCGTAGTAGGTGTACAGGCCCAGGGCTCCGGTGGGCAGCTTCCTGAACTGTTCGCCGCCCAACTCCTTCTGCAGGTGGCCGGACGTGACGAAAATGTCCTCCTTCGAGTTGCCGAACCGCTCGACGTAGACGGGCACCTGGTTCTCGTCGATGGTGCGTCCGATGGTCTTGCCGACCATGGCCGCGGCGATCGGGGCGCGGGCCATGCCGACCAGCTTGACGAACGGCGCACCCATCGCCAGCCCCTTGAAAATCTGGTCCTCGAAGGAGAACCCGCCGGCGACGGCCAGGGCGGGGAGGGACTGGCCCTTGTCCGCCAGCCGTTTGGCGTAGCGATACAGCAGCGAGTGTAGATACACCGGCGGCATGCCCCACTCGTTCATCATCCGCCACGGGCTCATGCCCGTTCCGCCGCCGGCCCCGTCAACGGTCAACAGATCGAGTTTGTAACGCGAGGCGAACATGATCGCCCGGGCCAGGTCCACGGGGCGATAGGCCCCGGTTTTCAGGAAGATGTATTTCGCGCCCGCCTTGCGGAGCTGCTCGATCCGCTCGGCGAATGATTCTTCCGTCACCATCCCCACCCGGGAATGTCGCTCAAACTCCTTGAACGCGCCACGCTCGAATTCCTTAATAATATGCGGATCGGTCGGGTCCGGCAGGACCAGGTAGCCGCGTTCGTGGAGGATCTGGGCCGTCCGCAGGTCGCGAATCTTCACCTCGCCGCCGATATCCTTGGCTCCCTGGCCCCACTTGAGCTCCACGCACTCGACGCCGAGCTTTTCGATCGCGTATTCCTGAGCTCCAAGGCGTGTGTCCTCGATATTCGCCTGCACCACGATCGCCCCGTAACCGTCACGCTGATGGTCCTGATAAAGCCGGACGCGGCGTTTCAGATCGGCGGTATCGACCACCCGGCCATTCTTGAACACGGCCTCCGGGTCCATGCCGACGACGTTTTCGCCAATGGTCAGGCCGGTCCCCGCCAAGGCCGCGCCGATGGCCAGTCCCTCCCAGTTATTCTTGGCGATATTGGTCGAGCCGATCCCGGGGATGATCCACGGCCGGCGGAACTTGAGGCCGTTATCGTGGCCGAAGGTCACCTCGATATTGACGGCCGGAAAAATCGCCTTGTCGCTGTCCTCCTCGACACCGTAGGCGCCGACGGCCGTCCCCATGATGTTGAAATGGGAGTAATCGACAGGATAGGATTTATCGGCCGCCGTGGTGATGACCCCGAACGGCTGAGGGTAAATGACCTCGTGGCCGCGATAGGCGCTCTTGCCGATCTCGCACATGCCGATGCAGCCGTCAACGCAGGTGACGCACATGCCCGAGGCGGGAACGACCGAGCCTTCCGTGCGGTTCTTGGTCAGGGTCGCCGCCGAAGCGTTGGTTTTGGAATACGTAGCGATCATTGAAGCCGGCTCCTTTAATGGTCTAGCTTTCCTGGGATATCTCGCAAGCCACACAGGGGTTCATGTAACACATCATGTCATCGAACGGGTCTTTCTGGACGCAGGGCGGGGCCAGGTTCGCGCAGCCCCCGCAGATGGCCTTTTCCGGTTCGGTATAGGTGCAGCGCAGCTCGCAGGCGGGGCAGACGTAAATGCAGCCGCCGCATTGCCGGCAGACCTCCGACTTGGCGTCGAACGGCGTACCCAGACTCCGCTTCGCGCCGCGGCCGCGGAACCCGATGGCGTTGGCCATCATCTGCTCCGCGCACATCCGCACGCACCGCCCGCAGAGGATGCAGTCCTCGTATTCCTGTCGGAACCGTTGTTGGCGAATGGCGTGAGCCGAGGCCAGATCCTGGATGGTCTTGGACTGCGGGCAGGAGGCGAGCAGTAATTCCAGGACCATTTTTCGAGCATTGAGCACACGGGCGGAGGCCGTCCGCACCTTGAGCCCCTCCTCGACCGGATAGGTACACGAGCTCACCAGCCGGGCTTTGGGCCCCTCGCCAATCTCGACCACGCACAGGCGACAGGCGCCATAGGGCGACAAACCTTCCATGTGGCAAAGGGTCGGGATGGGGAAACCGAGAAACTGCGCGGCCTCCAGCAGCGTGGTGCCCTTCTCTACCGATACCTCCAGTCCATTGATCGTAAGCGTGATCATACCGATACTTCCCTTCGGGCCTTGCCTTCCCGTTCCGTTTCCTGACAACGCCGGGTGAAGGCCAGGTCGCATCTGAGACAGCGCCGGGCCTCGGCGCGGGCCTGTTCGACGGACAAGGCCATCTCCACCTCCGCGAAATTCTTTCTCCGCGCTTCGACCGGAATAGTCGGCGGCTCGGCCCGAGTCGCGCCTTCGCCCGCCTCCGCGTCAACCTCGGACGGTTCGATCAGTACTTCAGGCAGTTTGATCCGCGGATCCAACGCGAGGGGCTCGCCGCGCAGATAGCGGTCGATGACGGCCGCCACCCGCTTGCCCGTAGCGATGGCGTCGGCGACGGTGTTGGGGCCGGTCACCAGGTCGCCGCCGGCGAACACCCCCTCCCGATTGGTCGCAAAAGTGCGCGGATCGACATGCAGTCGCCCGCCCTTGCCAACGCGAATGCCCATCGGGGTCAACATGTCGCTGTCCGGGCGCTCACCGATCGCCACGATCAGGGTGTTCAGCGAAATACTGAATTCCGAACCCGGTACGGGGACCGGGCTGCGCCGCCCGCTGGCGTCGATGTCGCCCAGACAGTTGCGGATGCACTCGATCCCGACCAGCCGCCCCGCCTGGGAATAGATTTTCACGGGCTGGACCATCGTTTCGACGTGAATGCCTTCCCTGACGGCCGCGTCGATGTAACGGATCTTGACCGGCGAGACCAGCGTTTCGAGGCGGATGCCCTCCTCGACGGCGGCCTCGACCTCCTCAGCGTAGGCCGGCATCTCCTGGTCGGTGCGGCGATACAGCAGGCTGACCGACTGAACGTTTTCCTGACGGATGGCCACGCGGGCCGCGTCCACCGCGGAGTTGCCCCCGCCAATGATCGCCACGTGCCCGCCGGCCAGTTCCTCGCCGCGCAGGTTGAAGGCCTTCAAAAACTCCATCGAGGAGTAGACGCCCGAGATGTTCTCGCCCGGCAGATCGAGCGTCCAGCTTTTGTCCGCCCCCATGGCCAGAAAGACCGCCTTAAAGCCCTCATCGAAGAGGCCGTCGAGGGTCACATCGCGGCCGAGCTTCGTCGAACACCGGAGGGTGATTTTGTCATTCAATAGCGAATCGATCTCCGGACGCAGAATGCTCCGGGGCAGGCGATAGGCGGGGATGCAACTCATCAACATGCCGCCCGGCTCGGCCTCGGCCTCGAACAGGGTAACCTTGTGCCCCAAAAGCGAGAGATAATGCGCGGCGGTCAGCCCGGCGGGGCCGGCTCCGATGACGGCCACCTTGCCGCTTTTTCCGCGGGCCTTGGCGATCTTCGGCGGCTTGTAAACGGTCGGGCTTACGCGGTCGGTGACGAACCTCTTCAGGGCCCGGATGGCCACGGCCTCGCCGCCGCTGGCCCCGAGCTGGCAGCGCTGTTCGCACTTGCGATCGCAGACCCGCGCACAGATCGACGGGAACGGGTTGGCCTGCCGGATGACCTGATAGGCTTCCTCATACAGGCCCTTCTCGATAAGAGCCACGTAACGCCAGGCCTCCGTGTCCATCGGGCAGGCGGCCTGACAGGACGCCCCGACCAGTTCGCCGCACACGAAAGCGTCGCATTTCTTGTCGGTGACATGCCGCTCGTATTCGTCGCGGAAATAACGCAGCGTGCTGAGCACCGGGTTCGCCGCCGTCTGGCCCAGGCCGCACATCGTCGTGTCCTTGACCGCGACGGCCAGCTCCTCCAGAAGCTCGATATGCTCCGACGTGGCCTTACCCTGGGCGATGTCGTCGAGAATTTCATGCATGCGTTGCGTGCCTTTGCGGCAGGTAAAGCATTTGCCGCACGACTCGTCCTTGAGGAAGTTCATGAAGTACTTCGCGACGTCCACCATGCAGGTGTTCTCGTCCATGACGATCATGCCGCCGGACCCCATGATGGACCCGGCCTGAGCGAGGCTGTCGTAATCGATTGGCAGGTCGAACCGGGCGGCCGGGATGCATCCGCCGGACGGCCCGCCGGTCTGGACCGCCTTGATCCGGGCCTTGCCCACCGGTCCGCCGCCGATGTCGTAAACGATCTCGCGGATGGTGATGCCCATGGGCACCTCGACGAGGCCGGTGTTTTTGATCTTGCCGACCAGGCTGAAGATCTTCGTGCCGGAATTATTCTTCGTGCCAACCTTGGCAAACTCCTCGGCGCCTTGGCGGATAAGGACGGGAATATTGGCCCAGGTCTCGACGTTGTTGATAACCGTCGGCTTGCCGTCGATGCCCTTCTGGATCGGATACGGTGGGCGCTGGCGCGGTTCGCCCATCTTGCCCTCGATCGAGCGGATCAGGGCCGTCTCCTCGCCGCAGACGAACGCCCCAGCGCCCCGCACGACCTTGATGTCGAAGGAGAAACCGCTGCCCAGAATATGCTCGCCCAGGAATCCGCAACGCCGGGCCTGTTCCAGGGCCGTATGCAGATGTTTGATGGCCAGGGGGTACTCGTCGCGGACGTAAACAATACCTTCATTGGCCCCGGTCGCGTAAGCCCCGATGAGCATCCCCTCGATAATGCTGTGGGGGTTGCCCTCGAGGATGCTGCGGTCCATGTAAGCGCCGGGATCGCCCTCATCGGCGTTACAGACAAGAAACTTGCCGCGCCCGCCGGGCTGTTCCGCGAGCATCCGCCACTTGATTCCGGTGGGGAACCCTCCGCCGCCCCGCCCTCGCAGCCCGGAGTCGCGGACTTCCCGAAGCACCTCTTCAGGGTTTTCCTTCTCCAGAACCGTTGCCAGGGCCTCGTATCCGCCGATTTCGACGTAGTTATAGATACGGATCGGATCGACCCGTTCGTTAAGGCCGAGAACCCGCCTGACCTGCCGGCTGAAGAACGGAACATCATCCTGCTTCTCGACCGGCGTTCCTGTATGCGGATCGACCGTCAACAGGTCAGTCAGCACTTCGCCCTTGGCCGTCGCCTCGATAATGCGGGGCATATCTTCGACGGCGACCTTGGGGTAGAAGGTCCGCCGGGGTTCGACAAGCACCGACGGCTCCATCTGGCAAAAGCCGTGACAACCGGTGATGCGGAGCCGGACAGTGTCGGCCAGCCCGCGGGTCAGAATCTCCCGCTTGGCCGAGCGGACCAAGCCCCCGGCCCCGCTGGCCAATCCACACGTCCCGGTAGGAATGATGATGACGGGGGTATTCGGATCGCGGCCGGCGAGCAACCGTTGCCGCAGCAACCGGAATTCCCCGATGGTTCTCAGTTCTTGCATAAGCGGTTCCCGCATGGGCCGATGGTCCGTTCACATAAGGGGACGGACTCGGCGATTCATCCGTTGATACACTCCAAATCCAGTCGTCGTCCGGGGCAGCCCCGCCGCCGGCATACATTGACCATTCCTCCGCCATGGACGGCCAGCGTCGCCATCGGGGCCCCACAATCGTCGCAAGACCAATCGCCGGCCAAATCTCCGTGACAACGCGGACAGAACAACGCATAGACGCTTCCTTCGGGGATCGTGATCTCGCTGGCCATGTCCGCGGCGCCGTACACCGATGAACAATGGCACGTTCCGACCGCGTCGCCGACGGCCAGAATCATGCGCACCGACGGCAACCCGTTCACCGGGTGGTCCCCGTCCATCAGGCTATGATTGCACCGTGGGCAACTGACCAGAATAGGGAAGGCGCCATCGTCCTCGGCGGATGTGGTTTTGCTGAATCCCGCGGAGGCCTGATCGAGAAGCTGGCGGATTTTCGAGATTCCTACCTTCGAGAAGTAGCGCCCGTCGATGACCACGACCGGCCCCAGGGCACAGGCCCCGAGACAGTTGACGGTTTCGAGGGTGAATTCGCCGTCCGGAGTCGTCCCGCCGGCCTGGATGCCGAGTTGGCGTTCAAGTTCGTCAACCACCCGGGGGGCGCCCCGGACATGACAAGCCGTGCCGAGACACGCGCAGACCAGATGCTTGCCCCGCGGAACCAGACTGAAGGCGCGGTAGAAGGTGGCAATGCCGTAAACATCCACCAGAGACCGGCCGGTCTGCGCGCTGACGATTCTCAAAGCTTCTTCGGAGAGATATCCGTAACGACTCTGGATCTCCTCGAGAATGGCGATCAGCCCGCCCCGGTCGTGGCCGTGATCGGCCAGGATTTGAAGAATCTCCTGCCGATCTACCACCTTCGAATCCGGCGGGCTTGCCGGATCCACGCTCATCGCTTGCTGAATCATCCCAAAGCGGCCTTCGGCCGCAACCAAATAGTTTTTGAACAGTGCCTCTAGCAAAAGTGGCGTTCTGGCCTGACCATGGTTGTTATCTACGCAGCCGTGGAAAGGAGAACGCCGTGGATCATTT
>JAAYCU010000177.1 GCA_012729595.1 Phycisphaerales bacterium | reverse complement strand
CCGATCGGAGATCATTTCAAAACAACCGGGAGAGAGCTGGTTCGGGGCATTGGTAGCTTGGCCGGCATGCTCGCCTGATTCAATGAAACCACATATCTACTGATTGATTGGGGAAAGATACCGGAGATAATTTCCAAAAGATAATAGTTCGCATTTTGAGACTTTTATTAACTTCATCCATTACATAAGCTTACATTAATAGCCCGCCTTCTGAACGCTGCCCCAAATAACGTAACCTAATACACATCAGTACTTTACGAAATTACGCATCATTCCCACCAAAAAAACAGAACGCATGCAACATTTCGGCTTGTTCGCTGTCTAACATTCTGAAGACTTCACCAGCGGATTCGTGGGTAGGTGCCCAAGCCGTAGGGCCATTACCAAAGGTGGGAAACAACAGAGAATCCGATTTGTGAAAGGAGTCATGATTATGCCTTTTTATCTTAAATGCCCGCATTGCCAGCATCCCCAGGTCATACCGCATGCACGACGCGGCCGGACCCGGTTTTGCCGCCAGTGCGGCCGAGCTTTCATGACCTCAAAAGTAGTCAATATTGCTTACCCGCTGCCGATTGCCTCAATGGCTGAATTACATGCCCACGCTTCCCCGCGTCGAAATGGACGTGTTCTGGTTGCCTGACATAACTTCTTTCCTTCCGCGATTGTGGAAATAAAATCCCTCGTGGCCTCCCGGGGGATTTTATTTCTGCGCTGTCACCCCAACCGTTATCGGAGTTCCAGGTTTTATGCCACAATGCCATCGTTTGTCCTGATCCAGACTGGTCAAAACCTTCCCAATAGCCGACAATTCAGTTTCATCAGAAAAGGCGTCTCCATTATTTTGAATGGATCCCGGCGCTCCGGGGCACGGAGGCGCATGATTTGGCCATCGGTGAAGGAGCTCAACCATGTCCGAGCAGGACACCCGTATGGAATCAGACAGTATGGGGGTCATGGAAGTACCGGACTGGGCCCTATGGGGTGCCCAGACCCAGCGAGCGGTGGAAAATTTTCCCGTAAGTGGGTATCGCTTCAATCGCCGATTCATTCGCGCTCTTGGCCTGATTAAGCAGGCCGCGGCGGAAGTCAATCAGTCCCTGGGACTGTTGGACACGCAAACCGCCAAATGGATTATTTCCGCCGCCGACGAAGTCATCGAGGGCAAACTGGACGACCATTTTGTCATAGATGTGTTCCAGACCGGATCGGGAACCAGTACGAACATGAACGCCAACGAAGTGATCGCCAATAGGGCCATCCAAATGGCCGGTGGTCAGGTCGGCTCGCGCAACCCGGTGCATCCCAACGATCATGTGAATATGAGCCAGTCCAGCAACGACGTTATCCCAACGGTTATCCATGTTGCCGCCGCTGAAGCCTTGCAACGCGATATGGCTTCGCGACTGGATTCACTGGCTTCAGCCTTGGAAGCCAAGGCCGGCGAATTCTGGCCGATCCTCAAAATCGGCCGCACCCACCTGCAAGACGCCACCCCGATTAGGCTCGGGCAGGAATTCAGCGGTTACGCCGCTCAGGCACGACTCAGCGCCTTACGAGCCACCCAGGCGGTACGGGCCTTGCGAGAATTACCCATCGGCGGCACGGCCGTCGGCACCGGCATCAACACGCATCGGCAGTTCGGACAACGCATGGCCGGACGCCTCAGCGGCATGACCGGCATCGAATTCGTCGAGGCTCGCAACCATTTCGAGGCCCAGGCGGCCAAGGACGCCGTCTGCGAGGCCGGCGGGGTAATCCGAACCATCGCCGTATCCATGACCAAAATCGCCAACGATATCCGCTGGCTGGCCAGCGGGCCACGCTGCGGGCTAGGAGAGATCACCCTGCCGGCAACCCAACCCGGCTCGAGCATCATGCCCGGCAAGGTCAATCCGGTCATGTGCGAGATGCTCATCCAGACCTGCGCCCAGGTCATCGGCAACGATACCGCCCTGACCCTGGCGTGCCGCGACAGCATACTCGAACTCAACATGATGATGCCGCTGATCGCCCATAACTTGCTGGAATCCATACGCCTGCTGACCAACGCGGTCGAGATATTCACCAGTCGTTGCGTTATGGGCATCCAGGCGAATAACACCCGTTGCGAACACATGATCGAGCAGTCGCTGGCCATGTGTACGGCCCTGGCCCCGACAATCGGTTACGATGCGGCGGCGGCCATTGCGAAAGAAGCTTACACCACCGGACTGTCCGTCCGAGAAGTGGCTTTAGCCAGGAACGTGCTGCCGGAAGACCAATTGACTAGAATTCTCGATCCGTCGGCCATGACCGAGCCAAATAAGTAATAGTGGAGAAGGAATGAAGTATCGGAATTATCATAATTACTCGACCAGAACATGGTTATTCGGGATCGGTACTTTGCTCATGACCTGCGTCTGGATTGAAGGCGCGGCCTTTCTCGCCGCTCACGCAAAAACAACGAACTCCGCCCGCGCGTTTGGGCTGCTGTTTACGGCGAGCATGTCCAACCAACAGCCCCAGGCACGGGTGCCCATCAGGATACCATTACCCGGCCTGGTTTCACCTACTGCCCAGGACGGAGCCGTCCCGCAAATTTCGCAAGACCCACGCACCAAGCAAAAGGACCAGATACTATTCGTGGAAATCGCCGTCTTTGCCTGGGAAAACGCGATGTACGGTATCGGCGCTCTGCTGACCCTGTTCGGGGCGTTTTCGTTTCGCGGTCGCCTGGGGCGTCCGCTGCATCTGGCGGCCGGCGTCATCATTGTCCTGAGTAGCTTGGGTACAATCGCTACCATGGCCCTGTTGACCAACCCTGAACGTGGGGGCATGGAACCCTTATCCATCTGGAGTTATTTATTGGTCGGCATCACCCAATCAGCCTACGGGACGGTTCTTCTCGTCGTGTTCTGGCGATGCCGCCGGGACAGTTGCTCCGAGCGGCCGTTTGTAGCACAATAAAGATGGCGACACTTCCGATTCGTGGTTGTTTTTGCCAAAACCGGAGCCTCAGGCAATGTCCATTTTCCATAACGCGCTGGCCGTGACCATTTTTTTCCTCTGTTCTCTCTATATCGCCTACAAGGTGTACGGTTCCTTCCTGTCCCGGAAAGTCTTCGGCTTCGACGACCGTCGGACCACGCCGGCCCACGAGTTCAAGGACGGCATTGATTTCGTGCCCACGCACCCGGGCATCCTGTTCGGGCACCATTTCGCCTCGATCGCCGGGCTGGGGCCGATCATCGGGCCGGCCATCGCGGTTTACTGGGGCTGGGTGCCGGCCATTCTGTGGGTACTGATCGGCAGCGTACTGATCGGCGGGGTGCATGACATGGCCGCCCTCTTCGCCTCCGTCCGGCACAAGGCTCACACCATCGGCGACCTGACCAACGAAATCATCGGCCCGCGGGCCCGCCTGCTGTTTCTGGTGATCATTTTCTTCCTCCTGGCGTTGGCCATGGGCGTATTCGCCCTGAACATGGCCACGTTATTCACCGACCTTTCTCCGCAGGCGGTCGTGCCCACCTTTGCCCTGATTTTCATCGCCATGCTGATCGGCACGCTGGTCTATAAGGCCAACTGGCGGCTCGGGCGCATCACGATCGTCGGCGTGGGGCTGATGATCGTAACGACCTATCTGGGCTTGCGGGTTCCCGTGCCTCTCTACCAGGCCTTCCTCAGCGCGGATGAAGTGAAGGCCGCCATCGCCACCTCCGACGATCCGGAATTTCCCTCGACGTACGGCGTGCGGGGCACGCGGGCCGGCACGGTGCTGGAGTATTTCAAGAAGAAGGCGGCCACCGACCCGTCTCTGGAACATCTGGCCGACGATATCGCCCAGGCCCGCAACCGCAGCCAGGACACCTGGACGTACACGCTGCTGCTTTACGCCTTCATCGCCTCGGTCCTGCCGGTATGGTTCCTGCTCCAACCGCGGGACTATATCAACAGCTTTCAGTTGTATATCGGATTGGTGCTGCTGATTCTGGGTATCCTGATCTGGCGGCCGATGATCGACACGCCGGCCTTTCGACCGCTGGCCTCGGCCGCCGGCGACAACGCGCCGCCGGTCCTGCCGTTTTTGTTCATCACCATCGCCTGCGGGGCGGTCAGCGGGTTTCACAATCTGGTTTCCAGCGGTACAACCGCCCGGCAGATCCGCCGCGAGTCCGACGCCCAGCGTATCGGTTACGGAGCGATGCTGACCGAAGGGTTGCTGGCGGTGCTGGTCATCCTGGCCTGCACGGCCGGCTTGTCCAAGGGCGATTATCAGGCCCAGTACGGGCACTGGGCAGGACTGGGTGACCGGGCCCTGGGAGCGTTCCTGCTCGGGGCCAGTCAGGTGATCGCCCGGCCGTTCCTTTGGATGTTCGATCCGAGCCGACACGCGGCCGTCACCACCTTCTGTCTGAATTTCGTCGCCGTCGTGGTGGTCAGCTTCGCGATGACCACCCTGGATTCGGGAACGCGGCTTTTGCGTTACAACGCCGAGGAGATCGCCCGCCTGGCGAATATGCAATGGTTGGGCAGAAACCGCTACGCCAGTAGTTTCGTGGCCGTGGTGGCTATCGGCTATTTCGCCCTGATGAAGATTGACGGCAAGTCCGCCGGGCTGGTCTTATGGCAACTGTTCGGGACGAGCAACCAGTTACTGGCCGCTCTCGGCCTGCTGGTCGCGTCCATTTATCTTTACAAGCTCCGCCGGCCGGTGATTTACACGCTGCTGCCCATGCTGGTCATGATGATCACCGTCTCCTGGTCGATGACCATCAAGCTCGGCGATTATTACCGCGTCTGGCGGGCCAGCGGCGATCATGCCAGCCTCTCTCTGCTGATCATCGGGGCGATTCTGGCCTTGATGTCGGTCTGGATGGTCATCGAGGCCATCGCCGCGTTTTTCCGGGCCCGCGAACGCTTCGCCGGGAAAACCGCGCCGTCGCAACCGGAATAATCTCGCGCGGAGCTCGCCAAGACGCGAAGGGCATGAAATGTTAATAGCGGGTCGTTGCCAGATTTGCCTATCGGGCCGGGTAGCCCGCCGTCCTCTGTTGTGGGTAGCGATGACGCTTAGGAGTAAGACCGCTATGACAGGCCCCGCGAACTCACTGCATCCCAAAGCGGCCTTCGGCCGCAACCAAATAGTTTTTGAACAGTGCCTCTAGCAAAAGTGGCGTTCTGGCCTGACCATGGTTGTTATCTACGCAGCCGTGGAAAGGAGAACGCCGTGGATCATTT
>JAAYCU010000176.1 GCA_012729595.1 Phycisphaerales bacterium | reverse complement strand
CGACACGGCGCGGCAACGTGATCGTGTTAAGGCATATACGGTGGGAGACGACCGAATCGTGAATCGGCCGCTCCAGAAAGGCAGTAAACAGGTATCGCCGCGAATTTGGGCCTTCCCCGAGTGGTGAGGAAGGCGGCCCACGGCGAAAACACGAATACGACAGTTCGACCCATGCGGTCGTCCAGGGCGAGGTTTCAACCGGTCTTGCCCGCGACGCAAGGGCAACCCAGAAAGGAGGCGGCTTTCGACCCAACAACGGCCAGACCGGCCAAGGATAGCGCATTGGAACTCCGGGCAAGGGAGACCCGGGGCAAAACCTGTTCGGCGGGCGGGACGGTCCCGACCCTTACTGAACTGGGCAAATACTCGAGGACATGGATAGGTCCACATTTGCAAGGAGAACCTGACAATGAAACGTACCCTTATTATCACTGTACTGGGTTTGGCTTTGACGGCGGGTGTCGCAAACGCCGACTTGATCGCCTACTGGCATTTCAATGATGTCACGGAAGCCGGAGCCCTCGATCAGATCGACGGCCTCGGGACGAGCGCGGCCAAGACCGCGTATACCATGGATGACGGGACGGGCTCCGGGGCCGTTATCTCGGCGTGGGATGACGGCAGTGCCCCCGTTGGAACCCTGGTGGGCACGAATGGCGGCGCCGCCTCTAATAACTTCGGGGCCGATGCGGGAACAACGGTCAACGCGACGAACGGCACCCCTGCGGGCAGTGGTCTGCAGGTCGCGGGGAGCGACAACAACGGGGCCTCCATCATCATCAAATTGGATGACGCCCTCTGGAACTGCGTACTGAGCTATGCTTCCTCGCGCACTACGAACGGTCATGCCACCCAGACCATCGACTACTCGACGGATGGCGGCAGTAATTGGGAGAACTGGGGCATCATTAACCCCCAGGTCGGAACAACCACGCCAAGCTGGGGGACGGCTACCGTGAACCTGGGAGATGTTCTTGATAACACCTCGGGAGCCAACATGATCAGGATTACCCTGGCGCAAGTTGGGGGACAATTCCCGGATTATGCCTCGACCTGGTTCGACAATATCCAGGTGAAGGGGGATAGTGTTCCCGAGCCGATGACCATGGCTTTCCTGGCCTTGGGCTCGGTTTGCCTGCTGGTCACCGGTAAAACCCGTCGCATCCGAGGACGGTAACACACGGATACGTGCATCGAGGCCGTAAGCACAAGCATTCCGATCACTTCATGACCACCTGCCCGACGGTCATGAAGTGATCGGTTTCGTTTTACCACCGGAAGCGGTGTGAATAAGCCGTAACACTGGTGAATTCAGGAGTATCCAATGGGAAAAGGGGCGTATTCAGGAACCCTTTACCCCAACTCGCGGTCGGCATTGTTTTCCCGGCAAAACGCGTTAGGATGATGGGAAATCAGTGGTTAGGAGAAATCCGGTATGCGCGTTCCTCTGCATCCGGCCGGTGGCCGGGAAATAGCTTTGATCTTACTGCTTTTCGGTGGCTTGGCCGCCATCGCTTTTGGTTTTGTATTAGCGGGCTTTGCATGGTTCTGGCCGATCGGCGGCCTGGCGATCCTGCTCGGGGGGGGCGGCGTGTTGTTTTTTCGCGATCCGGAGCGAACACCCCCGACCGAACCCGGCATTTTCGTAGCCCCGGCCGATGGCAAACTCGTCGAGGCCACGGCTCTCGACCATCATCCCGATATTGGCGGGCCGGCCACGCGCATCGGCATCTTTTTGAGCGTTTTCAACGTACACGTGAATCGCAGCCCGTGCGCGGGCGTCGTGCGAACTATTCGCTACGAGCCGGGTCAATTTCTCGACGCCCGTGATCCCCAATCCAGCTCCAAAAACGAGGCCAACACTCTCGTCATCGAGCCGGACGAGCCGATGGGCGGTCCGGTGGTGGTCCGCCAGATCGCCGGCCTGATCGCCCGGCGGGTCATCTGCACGCTCAAAGTCGGCGACCGGATCGAGATCGGCCAGCGGATCGGACTGATCAAGTTCGGCTCGCGCACCGAGTTGATCGTCCCCGGCCATGATCAATTCAAGATCGTGGCCCCCATGGGCAAGCAGGTCCGCGGCGCTTCGACTATTCTGGCCCGAAGGCAACCATTGACCGAACCGGTCGACACCGTCCGGCAAACCGCGGAGGTAAGCTGATATGCTCAAAGCCGTAAATCATGCCCCCAGCACCCAGGGCCATCGCAAACGCTGGAAGCCCCGCCGTCCGCTACGGACCATTTCCATGCTGCCTACTCTGCTGACTCTGGGCAATCTGATGTTCGGTGTGGCGGCCATCTATTACTGCGGCCGCGAAATGCAACACCTTGGGGTCGATAAAAGCGTTGCCGAGGCCTTGATTCTACCGCGAATCTTCCCGCCGGCGCTGGCCCCGACGTTTCTGTCCATCGCCGTCTGGATGATTTTCGGTGGGATGATCATGGACACCCTCGACGGGCGGGTGGCCCGCAAGACAGGACAAGCGTCAAACTTCGGCGTGCAACTCGATTCTCTGGCGGACATTGTGAGCTTCGGCGTGGCCCCGGCCATTATGGCGATCACCCTGATTCACCGGGAGTTGTTTCAATGGCAGGCGGCCCCCTTGGGATTTGTCCCTTTCGGTAAAGCGGCGGTGTTCCTGGCATTCGTTTATGTTTGTTGCGCTGCCCTCCGTCTGGCCCGCTTCAACGTGGAAACCACGATGGACGAGGCGTCCCATGAGGGCTTCCGCGGCCTGCCTTCTCCCGGTGCGGCCGCCGCTTTGATTACCACGGTTTTTCTGCACGAACATCTTGAATATGTTGGCCGCTGGACACGAACGGCAAATACCTTGACTACCCTAATGCCCCTGCTCACGTTGGGCCTGGGATTGCTGATGGTCAGCCGTGTTCGTTACATTCATGCGGCTCATCTGCTGCTGCGGAGACGCCCCTTCTGGCACGTGGTGGCTATTCTTCTGAGCTTTGTTCTGCTGCTGATGTTTACCGAGCAGGTCACCTTCGTTATCGCCTGGACCTTCGTGCTCAGCGGACCGGTCGCCTTTGTGTTGCGGAAAACCAAGGAACCCCCCGAGGAAACCGAAGGCCGGGAAACCCCTTCGGAAGAAACTTCCCAGTCATTATCCAAGAGACAAGCTACATGAACGATGCTCAAGCGTTACGCGTTCGGTTCGCCCCGTCGCCCACGGGTTATCTGCATGTCGGCGGGGCCCGTACGGCCCTGTTCAACTGGCTGCTGGCTCGAAAAGCGGGCGGGCGGTTTATCGTACGTATCGAGGATACCGATACCGACCGCAATGTTGAGGGTGCGATCCCGAAAATTATCGAGGATCTGCGCTGGCTCGGCCTGAACTGGGACGAAGGCATCGAAGTCGGCGGCCCGCATGCGCCGTATCTGCAGTCGCAGCGGCTTGACCTCTATCGGGCGGCGGTGACCAAGCTGCTCGAAACCGGTCAGGCGTATTATGCCTTCGATACGTCCGCCGAGCTGGAGGCCATGCGCGAGCAGGCGATGGCCGAGAAACGAAATTTCCGCTATCCGCGGCCGGAGCGCTTCCCCGACGAAAGCGACATGCAACAGGCCCGGGCGGCGGGTAAGCCCGTGGTCGTTCGCTTCAAAATGCCGGGCGAGGATATCACCGTCCATGACGAGGTGATGGGCCAGGTGACCATCAAGGCCGACGAGCTGGACGATTTCATCATCGTCAAGGCCGACGGCATGCCCACCTACCACCTGGCCAATGTCACCGACGACGGCGAGATGCAAATCAATTTCGTCGTCCGCGGACAGGAGTTTCTCGCCCAGACCCCGCGGCATATCGCCCTGCAACGGGCCCTGGGGTATCCGACACCCCGCTATGCGCATCTGCCGTTGATCATGGATATGAAAGGCCGCAAGCTCAGCAAGCGTGATGGTGATGTCGAGGTGTTTTCGTTTCGGCAGGCCGGTTATCTCCCCGAAACCCTGGTCAATTTTATCGCCTTGCTCGGCTGGTCGCCGGGCATGCAGCGTGAACAGTTCTCCTTGTCGGAAATCGTCGAGGTCTTCGATACGGCCCGGGTAAATCGGGCGAACGCCAAATTCGATCGCGACAAGTTGCTGGCCTTCAATACCGATTACTGCGCCTCGCTCGGCGAAGATCGACTGCTGGAAGCGTTTACGGACTGGTTATCGATTAATCCTGATTCGTCACTGGCGAAAGCGAATCTTGATGAATCGAGCAGACGCACATTGTTGCACGTTAACAAGGGGTTTCGCCTGTTTCCGGATATCGAGAAGAAAAGCGGCTTTATTTACCTGCCCGACGAGGCCATCGAATACGATCCGCAGGCGGTCAAGAAAGTCCTGGCCAAGAACGACGGCGAGGGCTTCGCCATGCTGCGCATGCTCCTGCCGCAAATCGAGGCCACCGCCCCCTGGACGCATGAAACGCTGGAAGCTCTGATCGCGAACGTCTGCCAATCTCACGGCGCGGGGATGAACAAGGTGGCCCAGCCGATCCGCGTGGCCGTCGCCGGCACGACGGTCAGCCCGGCCATCTACGATACGTTGGTCATGCTCGGCAAGGAGAAAACCCTCAACCGCATCCGCCGGGCCCTGGCCACGGTTCAGTGAACGTTTTGCGAGGAAGGAGGCCGGTGCAGGATGCGGGAGCATGGCCTGTGCTGCATGATTCATAGGGCCCAAAACGAGGCACCGGCCGATCCTGGCCTATGCCGGGTCTGGACTGTGCTGTCCGGCCACCGAGGGGTTGGCGGGTAGCAGTTTTGGAAGACGGGGGGGGACCGGGTATAATAGCCGACGGCTGGTCCGTCTGATGTGCTTTCCGACCGGGATTCACATGGTTTAGATCATCCACCCGACCTTGGTCCCTGGGGCCTTTACACGCCGGGTTTTCCTAATACATTGTTTCGCTTGTTAAATATGGCGGGACGGCCCGCCGAGAAGGCGATGAGTTTCATCGCGGGGCGGAGTTGCCGACTCGCGAGAAGGGTAAAACGTGCTTAGGACCGATATACGCAATGTGGCCATTATCGCCCATGTCGATCATGGCAAGACCACCTTGGTCGATCAGATGCTCCGTCAGTGTGGACAGTTCCGTGAGGCCCAACTCAAGGGCGAGCGGATTCTGGATTCCAATGATCTGGAGCGCGAGCGGGGAATAACCATTCTGGCCAAGAATATTTCCATCCGTTATCGGGACATCAAGATCAACCTGATCGATACGCCCGGCCACGCCGATTTCGGCGGCGAGGTCGAGCGGGTGCTTAAGATGGCCGACGGCTGCCTGCTGCTGGTCGATGCCTTTGAAGGCCCCATGCCCCAGACGCGTTTCGTTTTGCGCAAGGCTTTCGAGTGCGGCCTGCGCCCGGTAGTGGTGATTAATAAAATCGACCGGCCGGACGCCCGGCCTACTGATGTCCTGGACGAGGTATTGGATTTGTTCATCGAGCTGGGCGCCGATGAGGAAGCCTGCGATTTTCCCGTCGTCTATGCCTCGGCCACCCAGGGTTATGCCACTCTTGACCTGGAGTCTCGGCCGACTAATGTGCAGGCCATCTTCGAAACGATCATTAAGCACGTACCGCCCCCTGATGTCGAGATCGATGCCCCGCTGCAAATGCTGATCACCGCTTTGGATTACAATGATTATGTAGGACGCATCGGGATAGGGCGGGTGTTCGCCGGGCGCACGCTGGCGGGGCAAGAGGTCATGGTTATCCATCGGGATGGCACCGAGACGAAAGAGCGGGTCGGTGAGCTGCTGATCTTCGACGGGCTGGGAAGGCAGAAAGTCGAGGAAGTCGGAGCGGGTGACATTTGTGCGGTAGTCGGGCTTGAGAGCGTGAACATCGGTAACACCATCGCCGATCTTGAAAACCCCATGCCGTTGCCCATTATCAACATCGATGAGCCGACATTGCACATGACCTTTCGGGTCAACAATTCACCTTTAACCGGCCGTTCTGGCAAATACCTGACCAGCCGTCATCTCCGCGATCGTCTGGAAAAGGAGATGCAATCTAACGTCGCGTTGCGGGTGGAACCGGGGCTGACACCGGAGGAATTTCACGTCTCCGGACGCGGCATGTTGCACCTTTCCATTCTTATCGAGAACATGCGCCGGGAGGGGTACGAACTGGCCGTCGGAAAGCCGAAGGTTATTTTCCGCGAATTGGATGGACATAAAACCGAACCGATTGAACTGTGTGTGGTGGACGTTCCTTCCCAGTATGTCGGGACGGTAATGGAACTGATGGGCGGGCGGAGGGGTATCTGCCGCACGATGGAAACTCGCGGGGAAGGCGCCTATCTGGAGTTTACCATCCCGGCGCGCGGCCTGATCGGAATGCGCAATCGCATTCTTACCGCGACCAACGGAACGGCCATCATGCACCACAATTTCTACGAGTATGAGTTTTTCCGAGGGGCCATTCCCGGACGGACCAACGGCGTCCTGATCGCCAGCGAGGCCGGCCAGGTTAAGGCCTACGCCCTGAACAACCTGGTCGATCGTGGCGACTTTGTTGTGTCGCCCGGCGAGCAGGTCTACGAAGGCCAGATTGTCGGCGAACACTGCCGGGACAATGATATTCTGGTCAACGTCTGCCGGGCGAAGAAAATGACCAACATCCGGGCCGCCGCCGCGGATAAAACTGTGGTTCTAAAGCCGGCCCGTCTGATGACCTTGGAAACCGCGTTGGAATTCATTTCTGAGGACGAACTGGTTGAAGTTACACCCGATGCCATCCGCTTGCGTAAGCGGCACCTGACCGAAGCGGAACGCCGTCGCATGGGCCGGGCTGGATGATTCTCGAAGCGCAGAGACTGCGCCCCCGCGTTATGTGCAATGTTGATTCTCTGTCGGAATGGGCATATCGCACATGACCGGGAACCGGCCCTTGATCTTGTGCCTTTATCCCTGTTCTTTTGTTGAGTTGTCGTCCGCTGGTGCACTTTCCTGTATCGCCGGTTCGGGCAAGGCGGCTGCGGCCGAATTGCCTGTGTCTTCCGCCGGTCGGGAAGCCACCAGAGGTAGGATCGCAAGACGCTCGTCAAGCGTCTCGAGCTGGCTAGTGGCATCCTCGGCATACGGAGCCGTAGCCTCGTCGATCGCCTTGTTATAGAACGAACGGACTTGCTCGCGGTCGCCCACACCTGCCAATACAAGCGTTTCCTCGATCGCGGCCAGACGCATGTAACTCTGGGCAACCGCCTGGCGGTTCTTGGCATAAACATTCACCGCCGACAGGAGCGTGTCTTTGGCGTCCTGTAAAAGTTTGATGCGCTGTTCCTGCTCGTCCTCTCCGCTCAGGCTCATGGCTCGTTTGTAGGCCAGATCGGATTTAAGAAAAGTAACCCTTGGCCCAAGATCCTGAGTTTGGGAGAATTTCGCCACCAGGGTATCGGCCCGTTCAATATGGGCTGGCGTGACTGAACCTATCCCCTCTAGCTCATTGTATTCGATCCAGGCGCTTTGTATGGCTTGTATCCGATTGCTGTGCACCACCCAACTGATGCCCAGCACGAGTACGATCGCCACCGCTCCACCTAGTAGGTAGTTGGAGTTGCGCACAGCCCAGTCGTAGATCTGTGACAGATATTCACCCAGTTCATTGGTCTTTAGTTCTTGTCGTCGGCTTTGTTTCATGGCATCGGTCGTCGGGGCGGTTCGCTCGGGTTACGACTAAATGGCTTGACTATTATCTGGATCGTGACCCGTCCTAATCCGCCGCCTTCAATCTCCACTGTACATTCCTCGGTTTTCTTCTCAAAACGCATCTGGATAACCCCTTTAACGTTCTGGTTACTTATATGGGACCAGCCCATCAGGGGCATTTGATCGATATAAAAATCCCGAACCGCGATTATGTCTCCCCATCCACTGTATTGATGACGGGCAAAACGGGAACTGCCCGATTCATAATCCTCGCTGAAACGATCAACGAGCTTAAAGCCGTTCGGCACGGGTACTCCGGCGAGGAAGGGCGTCCCTCGCGGGTGCAGCCGGTTAGCCCCCGGTTTTTTTTCACCGCAGCCGGCTAGCAACAGGATACAAAGCACGGCCGCGAGAACCGGCTTGGTTCGGCCGGGACCGGTTATCTGCAGACCCATCCGCATCCGATACCTGTTTCCTATTTCCATTGGTTTCATCCGGTTGGAAGTCATGGCCGACCCTCAATCTGTCGAGTGTGGCAGCCCGGCTTACAACCCCCGATTCAAAACACCACAGATTATCCGAAAAAAGGCCGCCGAACAAGTACGTCCGCATAAACGAAATTTTATGCCCACAATGGCGGATATAGCACTCCAGTATCTGAATTATCGGAATACCGGCCACCTAACAAGACTGTATTTTGCCGGACGGACCGGATCCGGCGAAGCTGGCCTGAAGCCTCTATACCGACCGCTGCCGGCGGGGCGGCCAACCTGGGTACTGGACAGGACAACCGTGTCGGAGGATGCCTGCTTGCGAAGGGTATGTGCGCACAAGATAATGGCCATCGGTTGGTAATCCGGAAGCGGAGTCTGAGCCGTTCAATCCGTCGGCGTTCTGGTTCTCATTAAGCCAGGGGTCAGGAAGGCGACGAATGGTTGTCCAAGCCTTTCCCGCGCCATCTAAGACGAACAAGTGGTCGTCTCAATAACAATTCTGGTGGATGAATAAGGAGGAGTTGGTCATGCGTATTTCGAGGACAATGCTTCTTATCCGCCTGGTAGCGATGGTTCTGCTGTGGGGCACGGCCATGGCGACGGCCGAGGAATCGACTGCACGCTCTGGCCCCGCGAAAGGCCCCCTGCGCATCCATCCCGAAAATCCCCGTTATTTCACCGACGGAACGAAAACCGCGGAGGGCTCGTTGCGGGCCGTTTATCTAACCGGGGCCCACACCTGGAACAACCTTGTGGACATGGGCCGGAACGATCCGCCGGATCGCTTCGATTTTCCCGCCTATCTGGAGTTCCTTGAAGGTCATCAGCATAACTTCATCCGCCTGTGGGCCTGGGATTCGACCGTCTGGGACACGCGGTCCAACGGTTCGCTGGGCAAGGACTTCATCCACCACGTCGCCCCTCTGCCGTGGCCGCGAACCGGTCCCGGAAACGCGCTCGACGGCAAGCCGAGGTTTGACCTGACGAAATTTGATCCCGAGTATTTCGAGCGCCTCCGAGCCCGGGTGGAAGAGGCCGGCCGGCGGGGAATCTACGTCGGCGTGATGTTTTTCGAGGGCTGGGGATTGATGCACGGTAATCGGCGGCGCGGCGCGGAAGATGGGTGGGCTTGGTGGTCGCATCCGTTCAACCCCTCGAACAACATCAACCAGCTCTCCATCGAGGGGGCGGATGACTTCAGCGGACGGATTCATGCCCTGGGGAATCCCGAAGCGAACCGGCTCCAGGCTGCTTACCTCCACAAGGTGGTGGACACGTTGAACGATCTGGACAATGTCCTCTACGAGGTAATCAACGAGGGCGGCGGGAAGGAGTGGAATTGGTGGGTGATCCAGACCGTTCAGGAATACCAACGCACCAAGCCGAAGCAGCATCCGATCGGCAACACCGGCCATGGCGCGGAGCGGCTGGCCGGCATGTTGGCCAGTCCGGCCGACTGGGTTTCGCCGGGTAGGGCGGACGGCTTCGCCGACGATCCGCCGGCCTGGAATGAAAAGAAGGTGAGCCTGCTGGACACCGACCATATTTGGGGTGTCGGCGGCAAAGCGGCCTGGGTCTGGAAGAGTTTTCTACGTGGGCACAATCCCATCTTCATGGACCCCTATGACGGCTCGGTTCTTGGCCGGGATCGTGGCTGGCAGCCTTTGCGGGCGGCCATGGGCCATACCCGGCGCTTCGCCGAGCGGATGAATCTCGCTGCCGCCGCCCCGCGCGGTGAACTGGCCTCGACCGGCTACTGCTTGGCCGATCCCGGCCGGGAGTATCTCGTCTACCAGCCTACTGGCGGCGGAGCTTTTACCGTTGAGATACAGACCGGCAAGTATCGGTACGAGTGGTTCAATCCGGCTCGAGGGGAAACCGTCGAAAACGGTCTGCTCGAAGCCTCGGGTGGCTCACGGCCGTTCCAGCCGCCGTTCGACGGGGATGCTGTGCTGTACCTGCGCGTATCCGAATAAGCCCACGCAGCAAGCAGGTCTTTAGCCGTGAGTGGCTTGCACGCCTTGGATGGTATCTCCGAGACAATCGGAGGCTCGATGTATCGCGCTCCGCCCGTTCATGATGTACCTATGCGTGGAAAGAGATAAGTGCGGAGAGCATCGTAGCGTTCGCGCGGGGCATCCAGGCGCGGCGGAATTGGCCGTATTATCCGGCAGCGGCCCTGACGGGCCAGGAGATCAACCGCTCTCAGATGGGACGTGAGCTGGGAATCACCCCGCAGACCGCCCAGCGCTGGTTGGCGATGCTGCGTTCGACGTTCCAGTGGTTCGAGGTACCGGCCTATCAGGGTAATACCATCAAGCGGATCAGCGGGCGGCCGAAAGGATACCTGGCCGACACCGGTCTGGCGTGCAGCCTTCAGACCATCTCGACGCCGAAAGCATTATCCGGCCATCCTCTCGTCGGGGCCTTGTTCGAGTCGGCCGTGGCGGGAGAAATCCGCAAGCTCGCCTCTACCCTGGCCTCGCCGCCGAACCTCTATTGTTGGCGCAGCCACGGTGGAGCGGAAATCGATCTCCTGCTGGAGCGCGATGCCACCTTCTATCCGATCGAAGTGAAATTGACCTCGCGGCCGACAAGAAAGGACACGCGCGGTTTCGAGGCGTTCCGAACCACGTACCCGAAACTGAAAGTCGCGCCGGGTCTGGTCATTGCCCCCGTGGATAAACTAAGCCGATTATCCGAGATGGATTATGGTCTGCCCTGGGACTGCCGTTGAGATAAACGCCCACGCCCCAAGGACATGGGCTACCCTATATGTTGCATGTCTCTCACGAGAGGAAAACAGCCGATCCTACAGGACCATCCCTGCGTTGTCGGACAGGAATCGCGGTACCCAGGAAATTCAGCCGCCCTGGCGGTGGCACATTTGCCGGAAGCCCCAACAGCCGGCGGCGAGGAACAGCAGGCTGAAAAGCAGAAGCATGACGCAACAGATCACGACCTGGAGCATATCCGGCATCGGTACGGTCAGGAGCTGGTCGTAGGCGATCAGCGACCAGGCATGAGGGATGGCCAGACTGATTGTGCGCATGGCCTCCGGCAGCCAGGCCCGGGGCATGAAACAGCCGCTCAGCCCGCCGAGGGCGATGACCAGCAGATTGGCATAGGCGGAGACCTGGGCGTCGGTACGCACCAACACGGCCACCAGCAGACCAAGAGTCGTCGCGGCCAGCGACGTACAGGCCACCACGAACAGCAGCATGCCCGGGGCCGGCCCCCAGGACATTCCGAACAGCAACCGGCCGAAAACAAAAAGAGTTACCCCCTGAATAATGGACAACAGGTAGAACGGAGCGATCTTACCGAACAGCACGACCAGCGACCCGACCGGGGCGACCCGCAGGCGGTCCAGCGTGCCCAGTTTCTGCTCGGCCAGGAAGGACCGGGCCATGATGTTTATCAAAAAGAAGGCGAACAGGACGGTGTAGGCGGGCACGATGATCTGGTAGGCCATCGCCCGGAAATCCGTGGTTTCGAGCGAAGGCGAAGGAGCGAGCGGCTCAATCGGCAACGCTTGGGTGGACGCGGCGGGCGCGGATTGTTCGAGATAAGTCCGGGCCAGCGGATCGCGCTCAAGGGTTTCACTGGCCACGAAACGCAGGAGAGTGGCCCAGACAAGCTGGCCGGTCAGGGCTTCGGCGATGGCCTGGGTTTGCGACGTGTAGATGGAAAGATCCAGGCCGGCCAGCCCGGAAGCCAACGGTCCCTCGTCGGGTTGCAGGGCGTCGCGCAAGCGAAGCCTGCCGACCCGTTCGGCGAAGGTCGGCCCGATCAGCAGGGCGGCCGTCCGGTCCCCCCGGTCCACCTGCCGACGGGCGTCGGCGGCATCGCGCGCGACGGTGACGGCCAAGCCCTCACGTTGGCTCAGCCGGTCTACGAACCGCTGTCCGGAGGTGTCGCCCGGATGATAATGGACCGTCAGCGTCAGTGTGGTGTTTTCATTTTGCCAGCCGATCAACTGGCCGGTCGAGAATCCGAGAATGGCGATAAAAACCATGGGCATGAGCAACAGCACGACCAGGGCGCGGTGGTCGCGGGTAAGCACCTTGAGATCCTTGACCATGATGCTGTTGACGCTCATTCGCTGAAAACTCCCGGCCTCGGTCTTACCGCAGGTCCCGTCAGTCGCGCAGTTCCTTTCCGGTCATGCGCAGGAAAAGTTGTTCGAGGTCCGGCCGTCGGGTGTTGATACTCAGGACCGGAACGCCGCGTTCGTTCAGCAAGGCCAGCAACCGGCTCACGGCCGGCCCGATACCGCCCGCCCCTACGTCGTCGGATTGCCGGACGGCCAGTACGATTCGATCCCCCCGATGTTCGACACGGTCCACGACCGGTTTGATGGTATCGAGAGAACCGGCGGTCGTGGCGGGGATTTCGATAACCGTCTCCGCGTCGAGCCGCTGAAGCAGATCGCGCAGGGTGTCGCAGACGATGACGCGGCCCTGGTCCATGATGGCCACCCGGTCACAGACCGACTGAACCTCCTCCATATAGTGGCTGGCATAGATGACGCTGACACCCCGATCGCGCAGGGCGCGGGTCTGGGCGATCAGGTGGGCCCGCGACTGGGGATCGACCCCGACGGTAGGTTCGTCCAGAATCAGCAGGTCGGGCCCGTGGAGCAGGCCGATACCGAAATTGAGCCGGCGTTTCATCCCCCCGGAGAAGGTATCGACGCGGCCGTGTTGTCTGGGGGTCAGGCCGGTGAGGTCGAGAAGCTCCGCGGTCCGTTTCTCCAGCGCCGAGCGTTTCAATCCGTATAATCGCCCGAAAAAACGCAGATTCTCCAGGGCGGTCAGTTCGGGATACGCGGCGATATTCTGGGGCACAAACCCGAGAGAGCGGCGATAGGCGGGCGTGGTCGTATCCAGCGGACGGCCGTCGCGTTTGAGCGTGCCGGAATCCGCGGCCAGCAGACCGGCGATGATCCGGAGGGTGGTGGTCTTGCCCGCCCCGTTGGGACCGAGCAGGCCGAAAACCTCGCCGCGCTCGATGCAGAGGCTTACGCCGTCGAGAGCGGGCGTGCCATTGTAACGCTTACGCAGGTTGTCGGTTTCAAGAAACGGCACGTCCGTCATCCCCTGTTCGCCTTCCCGATGATGCCTCGGACATCAGCGGGGGCGTTGAGTATATGGCGATTCATGCCAGGAGGAAACCGGAAACGATGACCCCCACGGCGGCCGCAATGCTGATCCGCAGGTTGTCATCCAGGCGTGAGGGGAACGATTCGGCCAGGCCGCCCAGCAGCGCCGCGCTGGTTCCGCAAACCATCGCGATGGAGAACGGCACGCTCGGGTTCCTCGCCTCGCCCCAATAGGCCAGACTGGCCATGCCGCTGGCGACGACCACAAAGGAAACCAGGCCGACGACGGTTTTCCGTGGATTCCAGGGCAGGCGTCTCTTGCCCCAGGCCTTTCCGGCCATCGCCGCCGCGGTATCGCCAAAGGCCAGCACCGTCAGGACGACCGCCGCGAACTCGGCCTGAGCCGGGAACAGGCACAGAACCACTGTCGGCGGCACCGCGTAGGTTACGCAGGTTAGCGTCCAGTTCTCGCCGCGGCCTCGCCGTACGTAACGCGGATACCAGACGCCGAAGGCGGTCAGCAGCCCGACGACGGCCACCACCACGCCCAGATTCCACAGCGGCAGCGGATCCTCGTGATAGACGAACCACATGATAAACGGGATCGCGCCGGGCAGCAGATGGATAATCTTGCGTCGTGTGTTTGAGTAGATGAACGGTTCGGGGGCGGTGGTTGCCTTCGCCTGCTCGCCGGCCCGACCCGCGCGCGGCCCATTTTCGGCTCGGTCAAGCAAGGTCGCGGCCGTCTCGGCATCGTACGGCAAGGCGTTCTCCTCGGGCCGGAAGCATACCGGTACAAGAATGGAATCCCACCCCGGTGGATATTTCCCATTGAACCCAAGCCCGACTACGCCGCCGGGCCGTGTCCGCCATTGTACCCACACACTCCGTTGCGCCTACCCGGTTTCCGAGGCGTTTCCTTGTTCGAGTTCGTGTATGTTCTCATGAGCCGCTGGGAGTAATACTGAAAATTAATTATTTCGAGAGAATGGCACTTATTGCTTGGATCTTGTTAAGCGTTTTAGGGGCTCTTATGGCCCTAATCTCTAGCAATATTGCTAGTTGGTTAACCCCCAAAGCGGCCTTCGGCCGCAACCAAATAGTTTTTGAACAGTGCCTCTAGCAAAAGTGGCGTTCTGGCCTGACCATGGTTGTTATCTACGCAGCCGTGGAAAGGAGAACGCCGTGGATCATTT
>JAAYCU010000175.1 GCA_012729595.1 Phycisphaerales bacterium | reverse complement strand
GCTGTATCGAGATGCTGGAGTGCGGACAAGTCGTCATTTTGGCCGGCGGCACCGGCCGTCCCTTCGTGACCACGGATACGGCAGCCGCCCTGGCCGCCGTGGAAATCGGCGCTGATGCTCTGTTCAAGGCCACTCAGGTCGACGGTGTCTATAGTGATGATCCTCGCAAAAACCCGCGCGCCGAATTCTACCCCACCCTCAGCTATGATCGGGTGATAAACGAACGTCTTGCGGTCATGGATATCAGCGCGGTGGATCTTTGCCAGCGTAACGGCATGCCGATCGTCGTCTTCAATCTTCACCAGGCCGGAAATATGAAACGCGCCGCAGGCGGGCACGACATCGGCACCCTGGTTACCGACTAGCTCGCTGTCCAGCGTCTCTTGGGATCACCCGCGATCATCGTTTAGCCACAATGGTAATCCCAGCGCACGTCTTGATCGATCTTCCAAGTGCATTTAAGCCTTGGGAAAAACCCCAAAATCTCCGCCCGCAAAGGGGGGCCGCTCGCCCTCTTCATTGGTCACGGTCGCATAACTGTACAGAATCAAGCAGGTTTCCTGTTGGTGATATTCCCACGGAACGGCACTGGCCGCCTTGGCACAGACCGGCCGGCTCTGGGCCTGCGTGTTCTGTTATTCAGTCGGTATGGCAATGCGCGGTTTAGAGCCATGCTCCTCGTAATATCCTCAAGACCTTCGTGCTCGAGAGAATAGTATTCATAAATCGAGCTCTCGACATAATGCCCTTAACTTGTGAAACCTGCATACCATACCCTCCACCCCATATGACAGGGCAGATCCCAAGGTTTGGTTATAACCGAATAGCTCTCGGTAGATGAATAAATAGGAGAAACGCGGTGCTGTTAAGACTTTAAATAATAGATTTGTGTGGACAAATTCTTATCCCTGAAGTATATTAGTGGTATAGCGAGGAGCCGGCTCTCGTCTTTCCCTGTATGCCTGGAATAACGAAAACGCAGGCACATCATGTCGTGATTATGTGAATATAGAACGAGTCATTCGCTCGACAACGGAGGGAGCATGCTCATGGAAGGCATCCATCATCCTACCGTTCGTGGCTTCAGGTTTTCGTTCATCGTTTCGTTCGTTTGTGCCGCGGCCTTCGTAACCTCGTCCGCCCAGGCTCGTAATCCGATCCGCTCGTCCTTTTTTTCAGTGTATCCGAACGCCGTAGGCACGGTGATAGAGACGGTGCCCAGTAGGCCCGGCCATTGCGGTGTCTGCCATTACGATTTCTCCGGTGGCGGTACACTCAACGCCTACGGGGCCCTGCTGGCATCGGTGCGCCCCAACTACAAGAAAGACGATCAGGCGATCCGGGCCATCGAGAATATGGACCCGGACGGGGACGGCTTCAGCACCAAGGTCGAGGTGACCAATGTCACCACCTACAGCAATACTCCGACCTTCCCCGGCCTGACTCCGGCCACGGTCGGCAATGTGCTCAATGTAAGCTTGAGCGATATCCAGCAACACCTCGTACCCAGCACGGGAGGCGATACGACTCCGCCGAGTGTCGCGGTTATCGTTCCCAACGGCGGCGAAATACTGGTGGCCAATACCGGCACGACGGTGCAATGGATTGCCGGCGACGCCAGCGGAATCGCGGGCATTGATTTGTACCTTTCGCTGGATAACGGCCTCACCTTTAAGCCGGAGGCCAGGGGATTGAGCAATGCCGGCAGCTATACATGGTTTCCGGCGAATCGGCCCACGACGCAGGCTATCTTCCGAGTCGTGGCCATGGACAATGCCTTCAACACCAACCACGATGATAGCGACAACGTCTTTACGATTGTCTCCCCACCCGGCGGCATCGTACCCACCACTTTACGCGATTTTGACCAACCGGGAACCCAGCCTTTCGAGGCTGGAATCCTCAACCCGCCGTCGGCCTGCGCGGTCTGCCACGGTAATTACGATCCGGCCGTCGAGCCTTATTTCAACTGGAGCGGCAGCATGATGGCCCATGCCTCCAAGGATCTGCTCTTCGAGGCCCTGATGGTCATCTCCAACCAGGACGCCCCGGATTCCGGCGACCTCTGTCTGCGCTGTCACCTCCCCCGAGGCTGGTATCAGGGACGATCCATACCCACGGACGGCAGCCGTATGCTCAGCACGGACAAGTTCGGCGTGGCCTGTGATTTCTGCCATCGCATGGTGGATCCGATTTACAATCCCGGAGTCAGTCCCGCCGAGGACGTGGCCATTCTCAACGCCCTCAGCTTTCCGGGCACCATTTTCGCCAATGGCATGGCGGTCATCGACCCTACGGGCGCACGCCGGGGGCCCTTTATCGACGCGACCAGCGGACACCCCATCCTGGTTTCACCATTCCATCGCGAGGCGGCCTTGTGTGGCACGTGCCACGATGTAAGCAACCCGGCCTTCGAGAAGGACGCCGCCGGCAATTATGTGCCTAATGCCCTGGACACGACGGCCACCAATTTCGCATCTAACAAGCTGGCCCCGGTCGAGCGCACTTACAGCGAATGGTTTTTCAGTGAATACAACACTCCGACCGGCGTGTATGCTCCGCAGTTCGGTGGCAATAAAACCTATGTCGCCACCTGCCAGGATTGCCACATGCGCGACGTCACCGGTCAGGGCTGTAATATGGATCCTCCGGTTCGGCCCGACCTGCCCCTCCACGACATGACCGGAGGCAACACCTGGTTCCCGAGCCTGCTGAGTACCCTGTATCCCGGCCTGGTGGATCCCGTGGCCTTGGCGGCCAGCATCAACCGGGCTCGCTATATGCTCCAGAACGCTGCTGATCTGACCGCCGCCCAGCAGGAAGTGTACCTGAATGTCTCCCTCACCAATCAGACCGGACACAAGCTGCCAACGGGATATCCCGAAGGTCGGCGCATGTGGATCAACGTACAATTCCGTGACGCCGGCGGGGCTCTGTTGGCCGAGTCCGGGGCCTACGATTTGGACACCGGGGTGTTGACATACGATTCCGCCATTAAGATTTACGAGGTCAAGCCGGGGATGGACGAAACCGTCGCGGCCCTGGCCGGCGTCGAGCCGGGACCGTCCTTCCACTTTGTGCTGAACAATAAGATCTTCAAGGACAACCGCATTCCGCCGCGCGGCTTCACCAACGCCGCCTTTGCCGAATTCGGCGGAGCACCCGTAGCGCACAGCTACGAGGACGGACAATACTGGGACGACACCTCATATCGCGTCCCGCCCGGAGCGGTTTCCGCGGAAATCAACCTCTACTATCAGAGTACCAGCAAGGAGTTCATCGAGTTCCTACGTGATGCCAATCATACGAACAGCAAGGGGCAGGAGATGTACGACCTCTGGTTCAATAACAACAAATGCCCGCCCGAATTGATGGCCACCCTTACTCTGAGTGTCAACGCTCCTCTCGTCCGGGCCGACCTCGACCGCGACGGCGACGTGGATCAGGATGATTACGCTCTCTTCAAAGCCTGCATCAGCGGCCCTGGGATACCTTACGGTCCCAACTGCGCGGACCGCGATTTCGACGAGGACGGAGATGTCGATCAGGACGATTTCGGAATCTTCCAACGCTGCCTGAGTGGGCCGGACGAGCTACCCGACCAGAACTGCGAGAATTGAACGTAATGCGCCTTTCTGCTCGGGGGTCGATTCCAAGCCGTGCATGAGTGGCAAATGCTTCTCGCCGGTTACCGATTTATCGAAATGGTGACGGTCTTTCGACCGGTTATGACCTCGGTTTTTCGATCCCGAACTTTTTGATTCGATAGCGGAGGTTGTCGCGAGAGATACCCAGTTTTCGGGCGGCCTGGCTCTGGTTCCAACCGGTCTGGGCCAGGGCTTGGGCGATCAGGGTTTTCTCATAATCCCATAGGCCGCCCGTCGCGGTCCTGGTGACTGCGGCGTCGGCCGTACCAATGATTTCCCGCGGCAGATGGGCCGCCTCGATGGTCTGCCCGTCGCACAATAACACCGCCCGTTCCAGCACATTTTGCAGCTCACGGATATTGCCCGGCCAGGCATAACCCACCAGCATGGCCAGCGCCTCCCCGGAGACTGTTTTTGCCGGTAAATGAAGCTGCCCGGCCGTGTTCTCGATAAAGTGGGTCACCAGCAAGGGTATATCCTCGCGCCGTTGGCGAAGCGGGGGCATGACGATGGGGAACACGTTGAGCCGGTAATAGAGATCCTTGCGGAAACGGCCTTCCCGCATGGCCTCTGGCAGATCGCGGTTGGTGGCGGCGATGATGCGCACGTCGCAACTGACCGTTTCCGTCCCGCCCAGCCGTACGAATTCCTTCTCCTGCAAAACGCGCAAAAGCTTGATCTGCGTCGACGGGCTGATGTCCCCGATCTCATCGAGGAATATCGTTCCGCCAGCGGCCATCTCGAAACGTCCGATCTTCTGGGCCGCGGCCCCGGTAAAGGCCCCTTTCTCGTGACCGAACAGTTCGCTTTCCAGCAGAGTCTCCGGCAAGGCCGCGCACTGCAAGGCGACGAAAGGGTTGTCCCGACGCGGGGAACGGTTATGAATGTAACGGCTGATCAATTCCTTCCCCGTGCCCGTCTCGCCGAGAACCAACACGGTGGCGTTGCTGCCGGACACCCGGCCGCACAATTCGAGCACCTCGCTCAATACCGGTGATTGCCCGATGATCCGCACCGGCCCTTCCAGCGTGGTCCGAAACCCGAGGTTCTGTTTTCTCAGTCGATCGTAACGCTGGGCATTGGCCATCCCCGAGGCGGCCAGGTTCGCGAAAATCTGTAAGAGATCGGTGTCCTCGGTTGAAAAACCGCCCACTCCGGTTTTGTTGACGACCTCCACGACCCCGATCACCTGTCCCTTATGAATCAGCGGGGCGGCGATCAGCCCCCGCGTGGTGAAGCCGGATTTCTCGTCGATACCCGGAAAAAACGATTCATCCTTACGGACATCCGTCACCAGCGTCGGTTGGCTGGTACGGACCACTCGCCCGGCGATCCCGAAATCCGCATCGAATTCCGTATTCAGCAGGACCGGGGCACTCACACCCGTGACGGCCTTGAAAACGAGCTTGTGCCTTTGTCTATCAAGCAATAAAACGCAACTGCCCTCCGCGCCGATCACTTCCACGGCCCTCAGAGCAACGGTCTGCAACGTTTGGTTCAAATCGAGTGAGCTGTTGATCGCCGAGGAGGCCTGCAGTAAGGCCGACAAGGTGTCGTGCGGGATCTCACGCGGTGGTACGTGCATAGAAATAACCTCTGTTTATAGGACCAGACGCTTATTGTACCGGTCTTCCACCTCCGTGCCATCCGGATACCGCTTGGCGCTGTCTATTATCCGTACTTACGCCAAGTGTCGTTCAGGAAAGAACTTGTGCCGCCCCAAAATCGGAGTCGGATTGACGTCCCCATAGGATTCATTATGATGTCGCTTGGGAATTTCTTTTTGTGTGAACCGGTCCCGACGGCTAACGTATGGATATGTGCAGCGGTGAATATGCCTACGGACGAACAGTTGCTGGCTGATCATCTGGCCGGTCAGGGCGAAAGCTTTGAATTGCTGGTTCGGCGACATGCGCCGGAGTTGTTTCGTTTTCTGATGCGATTCACCGGTAGCGCGGCTACGGCCGAGGATCTGGTTCAGGAGACGTTCCTTCAGGTCTATCTGTCCGCGGAGAGTTTCGATCGTAGTCGGCGGCTGAAACCTTGGGTATTCACCATTGCGGCCAATAAGGCTCGCGATCTGCTCCGGAGCCGCGGGCGGCGCCCAGAGGTGCCCTTGGATGCCAGAATCGGCTCGGACGAACAGGAGGGTCAGCGGTTTCTGGATTTTCTGGCGGACGATGCGGAGTTGCCGGCTGCGGCCTTGGAGCGTTCGGAAGAGGATGAGTTAGTTCGGTCGCTGGTGTCCGATTTGCCGGACCATTTTCGTGAGGTGTTGATTTTATGTTACTACCACCAGTTTCCATACAAGGAAATCGCGGAGATGCTCGACGTGCCCTTGGGAACGGTGAAAAGCAGGCTTCATGCGGCCGTTGGAAGGCTGGGGCAGGCTTATAATCTGGCAATTCGGAACAGGAAATAAACCAATAGGCCACGGTTGGAGCGGTGCGTAGGCTATGGAGTGACGAGGAGGGCAGGGGATTAATCATATGTTTGAGAAAAATACCCAACGCGAGACCCTACTCCTGGATATGCATCTGGGGCGGCTGGAATCCGCCGAGGCGGATATAGTTCGCAAGGCGGTTGCCGCCTCGCCTGAGTTGACGGCACAGGACCGTAATCTAAGGCAACTGCGCGGACTGCTGGATCGTTTCAATGTTCCAGAACCGCCGCGTAACTTGGCTGACATGGTCATGTCTCGTATTAAAACCCAGACGGCGGTTCTGCCATTCGAACGGGCCGCTTCGGCCATCCCCGCCGGGACTGGGGGCAACCTGTTTGCCACTCCCGTTTTAACCCTGCGCGAGCTGATTGCCATCGCCGCCTGTATCACCCTGATCGTGGGTATTTTTGTTCCCGGATATTTCAAAGCCCGAAATCTGGCCTATAGCAGCTATTGCATGAACAATCAGCGTCAGATATGGCAAGGTATGTCCAATTACGTACAGGCCAACAATGGTTATATGGCTTGGGCGGGCTACGTCCCCAACGCTTATTGGTTGCCCAATAAGGCGCCCAACGTTCAGCGTGTATCCAATACTCGTCCGGTATTCAAACTGCTCCAAGGCGGCTATGTGCCGCATGCCAAGGTATTCATATGTCCGGCCGACAAGCAGGCCCGGCCTATGCTCGCGGACAACTATCGCCTCTTCACCGATTTTGCGGAGCCGGCGAACAATTCCTACAGTTATCAATGTTTCAATATTCCTCGAGCCCGTCTATTGGAGGATAAGAATCCACGCATGGCCCTTCTGGCCGATCGCAATCCACTTTTTGATAGTCGGGCCGCTCATCTGCTCAGCCCGTACGGGGAAGACATAATCAATAGCGCCGCTCACGGTGAGGCGGCCGGTCAGAATGTCATTCACCTCGACGGACAGGGCTTTTGGTACGACCGTCCCACCATTGGAGTCGATAACGATAATATCTATCGATCCGGCGGGATTGTCCGGCACGAAGGTAATGAAGAGCCTGCGGGGGAGACGGACACCTTTCTGATACCCTGAGAATTACGATTACCTGGATTATGTCAGGATAATCCAAATTGCCTTTCCATTAGGTTCCTGTGAAGGGAACTTGGGTTTCCATTACGAGTTGTACGATCCGTTGGGGCGCAACTGCTTGTAAGCCAGATAGACTCATGCCATGGCCGGTATGCCGACTGCGCATTGAGCATTCGGTAGCGTTGGACTTGGCATAGCCCCGTAGTGATCCGACTTCAGGCGGCCCTCCGGTATACGAGCACGATACAGGTTACGAAATCTCCGAAGCCAGGACATAATCTACGGTACTCGTTGGCTGCGTGACTAGCTTTGACCCGCCGGCCGTCGAACGGATACACTATTAGAGTGCCGATCGTTAATGTATCGAGAGGAGGCCGTTCATGGACGTATACGAAGCCATTCGGAAACGCCGCAGCATCCGGGCTTATGCCAATCGACCGATAACGGATGCGACGATGTGTAAACTCCGCCAGGTCTTGCGTTTCGCTCCTTCGGCATGCAACTACCAGCCATGGTATTTTATCTTCGTTACCGATTCGGGTCTGCGCAGAAAAATCGGTGAGTTATGCAACGGGCAACTGTTTGTTTCCGACGCACCGGTAATCGTCGTGGCCTGCGGTTATCCGGAGCATGCCTACAAACGCATGGGCGGTTACGGCAATAGTGTGGATATGGACTTGGCCATTGCTGTCGATCATTTGACCCTCGCGGCGACCGCGGAGGGGCTGGGCACCTGCTGGATCGGGGCCTTCGATGAGCAGAACATCAAGAAGCTTATGAATATCCCGGAAAAAGTAAAAGTGGTCACGCTGATACCTATTGGTTACCCGGCTGACGAAGGCATGATTCGGCCTGTGGATGAAAGCCTGCGCAAGCCGGAAACGGAGATTTTCGGCCGCGATTCGTTCGGGCATCCCCTCGGTTGAGCGCGGCCAGTAACTCGGTGGCCCGGGTTACAGATCCCCGACCTGGCTCTCCATCCCGGTGGCATGTCGTTCGTGACTTTCCTCGCCGGTCATGTAAGATGGGTTGGCCTGCGTACAAGCCCCCAAGCCCAGGCCGAGGAACAAAAAGGCGATCGCAAGAATTCCGCGTAACGTGGTTTTTCCGAACATGGCATTACTCCCATTTGACTTTGCCGCAAGGCTGCAATACTACCCGACAGCGGGGTGAGTGTCGTTGGTCTCTCCACCCTGTCTTAACGCATACGCCCGAACCACTCGACTCGTTCATTTATCGGTCCAGTCTTGATGTCGGAGAAAAACATACCCCGAAGAGATACAACTCACTTTAGGAAGCATCTTCAGAGGAGTCAAGACAATGGCGTAAATGCAAGGAAAATTGCAGTGGTATGCCATTCGGATTCGTCGATATGCCCAGGATTATCGGATCGCGAATTATGTTTGGCTCGGTTTTAGTCTCACCCGTTCTTGCTGACCGCGTGTTTCTCGCAACCGAATGGGCGAAAAGCATCCCCTTGTTCGTGGTTTACCGGGCGGCCAGTAGTCCCACTGGGGTTGTGGTTTCGCTTTTCGTCTCGGATAGATGCTCCAGTCGGACGCGGGCCCAACCCGGCGGTTGCACATCGGAAATGAGACCCAGCAATGTTTTCATGCTATCAGGTGGATAATTAGCGGCGACCAGCAGGCTGACCCCCAGGCGGTCGGCGGACGTTTCGCGATGTAAGGCTTCGGTCGTACTGCCCGGCTTGGGCTTCAGACTGTCTTTTCGGAGTACGTGAGCCATCTCGTGGGCAATGACGGCCGCCAGGAGATGATCTTGGTGGCCGACTCGTTCATACAGCCCTCGGGTAATATAAATCAGCCCGCCCGGTAGAGAAAAGGCGTTAACCTGCTCACCCGCCAGCAGATGCAATCGCCAGTGAATGGGGGGGGTGTCGACCTGCGCCGCCAGTCGTTCAGCGATGCGTTCTAGGTGTTGCACGGTCCCCGGATCGTTCAGAACTCCTCCGAATCGTTTTTCAAGCGGTACGGCCGCTCGCTGGCCCGCCAAGGCTTCTGAATCGATTGATATGAATGCTATCGGACATTCCGGCGAACCTGCCCCAGCGCAGCCGGCAATCCCGATAATGATAAGTAGCCCCATTCCCCTTGGAAGCATGAACAGTCCCCACGCGGCGATAAGCGTGTGCTTCAAACGTCAAATATAATCGAGGGGAAGTCAAATCACGGGGGGCCTTGGCAAGAAGTATTTGAGTGGAATTCTGCAAGGTCGGATAATATACACAACAGGCCACCCGCGGCGCTAAGTCGAGGGTGGCCTGTTGATTAGTATTTATGTGACTTGCTGGCGATCGGTTTAGAGCTGGTCCGGCCGGGTGACTATGTATTGCCCCGCGCCGGGGAACGGTTGTACGAATTCCGTAAAGTCGAGAAACAGGCTGCCGACCCAGTTGGTCGCGGCGCCTCTGACGGCGGCCAGACTACCGGCAATCAGGTTGTCTCGAATATCGGTCATGGTGCAGGATGCGAACAACGTCCCGCCTGTCAGGGCACATGTCATGAACAAGGCCATCTTGGTTTTACGAATACAACGGGTCATCCACATTTCAAATCTCCTCTCGTGTAACGGAAATCTCAGAAATCGATTCGAATCCGAACGCCACCAACCACCGAGTCCCGGGCGTCCTTGTTAGCTTCGGGGTTGGTGATGAATTGCACGTCCGGTGTAATCACGCACCAGGGCGTGACCTTGAACGCATAATAAAGCTCGTAAACCGTCTCGCGATCCGTACGGCTGTTGATCTCCGATCGCAACTGCCGAGAGGCAATACTCTGCGCTACGCCAAAGCCTAGAAGATCCTCGTCGCGCGTAGGAATCAGCCCCTGATACTGAAGACCGGTAGACCAGAAATGGTTGATCCGGTTAATGTCGCCGTGCGCATATCCGTAACGGAAAAATGCTCCCAGACCCTGCTTGTCGCTTGGGTTGTCGTTTTCCTTGAAAATCAACTGGTCCAAGCTGGTGTAAAAACCAACGTCCCCGGATTTATACCGTTGGGTAAGAGCTCCATCCAATGTCTTCATGTATACGGAGCGTACCCGCGGGTTGTACCACCAACCGAAGCGATAGTTGCCCGGCAGGGTTCGATCCCCGATTCGCCATTTCGGAGAAAGCCCGAATTCCCAATTGCCTACAAAATGGGCCGGTCCATGGAAGCCCGTGTCAAACCCTGTACGCGTAGGCCGATTGTCCGCGTCGATGCCCGACATTTGAAAGTAGATCCAGTCTGCCGGCCAGAATTTGGCGAAGGCCCCGATACCCTTGGCTGCCGGTATGGTCAGATTGTGCGAGAAGCCGCGATAGGAAAACTGGGTGACGTAGCTCTGGGCATACAGGTTCTGATCGAACAGGTCAAGTACGTTCAATAGCTTGCCCAGGCGGAATTCGATGCGATCATCCAGGAGACGCTGACGATACCACCATTTGTCCACTAGAATGCAATTCGGGTCGCCATAGAAGTAATTCCCGCCGGAACCGGCGATCCAATACGGCGCGGCCAGCGAGCCTACATCGCGCTGGATGCCGTTGTTCCAGCTTTGAGTGCCTCTTATGAAAAAACTGGCGCCTGGTATGCTCAGCATCTTGTTGAAATCCAGTTCCATGTTGTAGAACCACATGCCGGCAATTTCATGAGCGTTATGTGTGTTGACGCCCCCACGAAAATTCTGCTGGTAGACTGAGACCAGCATAGGGGAGAAATCCACCCCAACATCTTTCAGGGTAGTCCGGAGACCGAACCAGTCCCCCGTTAGTTTAGGAGTGGTCAACAGGTTGTAAGGAACACTTTTCGGCGTAGCCGCCTGTGGGGGGAGTTCGTCCATGGCGGGGGCCGTCTGTGCCGTATCGGCCACCAGGGCGATCCGGGTCGGCTCCAGGGTTAATTCTGGAATGGTAAATCCCGCCGGGGCAGGACCGCTGGGGGGCGTGCCCTGCGCCTGCTGACCCGCTTCCACGATAAGCGCCAGGCCGAATAAGACAAGGAGTCCGTTCCGTATTACCATCGAGTGGCTCGGCCGTACCATGACTGTCCTCTTTTCAAGATTGGTTCCGTTGATATCGCTAATTCCTGGCCACGTCGCGACAGGATACAGAATAATCCACAAGGGTTTCCCAATAACAGACAAAGCAGTTATCGGCACTAGGTTTCGGTAAGGGCGAATGAAAATCCTTACCCCAAAGCGGCCTTCGGCCGCAACCAAATAGTTTTTGAACAGTGCCTCTAGCAAAAGTGGCGTTCTGGCCTGACCATGGTTGTTATCTACGCAGCCGTGGAAAGGAGAACGCCGTGGATCATTT
>JAAYCU010000174.1 GCA_012729595.1 Phycisphaerales bacterium | reverse complement strand
CTGGATCATCAAGAATGCAGGTCACTGCGGGGAAGGATTTCCGGACCGCTCGAATTCACTCCGCAAAATAAGGCGAACGTAAGAACGCAAGCGCCTCATCATTGTTCAGGGCGGCTGGCCTTGTGTGGCCATCATCGGTATCATACCCGGCCATGATTAAAGCCGCGCGATATCGTATTCCGACGACGGAGCGACGCAGTAAGTCCGGGAGTTTCAAGCACTTCCGGAGATTGTTGCGGTACGTCTGGCCGCACCGTAAATTCCTTTATCCCGCCGTCATCTGCATTTTTTTGATGGTCGTGACCTATTCGGCCAGCATCGGATCGATTCTTCCGGTGCTCAAGGTATTGGTCGAGGACGAAGGTTTGCATGGGTCGGTGAACAAGTACATCGCCGAGGACCGTTTCGGCTGCACCTTTATCACCTACAACTCGGCTCGGGACCGGGAGGTTCGCGACATTGAGGACCGGACCGCCCAGATTCGCCGGCCAAAGCCCGATTCGCCTCTTTACGAGGCAAGCCTGAGGGGTGGGGATTTCATCGTCGCCCTGAACGGCACACCTCTCAAGGCCCTTGACCTGTTCAAGGAACTGGCCTCCTCCGAGCAGGAATCTTTGGAAATAACCTATCGATCAGCGGACGGCGAATGGCGCGAACCCGTCCAGGTCCAGGTTCCCCCGTTAACCCAAAAAACCGCGCTGGCCCGTAGTGTTATCGGTATGATTCCCGGCGGACAAAGCAAGCAGGAGCGCATGCGTACGCTTCTGGTCATCTTGGGCCTGCTGATCGTGGTGGTCGTAGTGGGAAACGCCGCCCGGTTCATGGCCGAATATCTGACCGTCATCATCAACACCCTATCTATCCTGGATATGCGCCGCCACATGTATACGCACGTGTTACGATTGCCCCTGGATCGCTTCAGCGACAATACCTCGGACACGATGAGCCGGTTCGTGCAGGATACCAACGATATCTTTCGGGGGCTGAACAACTTCTTTCAGATTTTCGTGACCGAACCGTTCAAGGCCATCGGTCCGATTACCATCGCTTTTCTCCTGGATTGGCAGTTCACGTTGTTCCTGCTGCTGGGCACCCCGCTGGCCGCCATCCTGTTCCGCAAGATTGGGAAAATGGTTCGCCGGGCCAACAGGCGCATGCTGGTGCAGTTCGGCCAGATGCTCAGCCGGCTGGAAAGCACCCTCAACGGTATGCGCGTGGTCAAGGCGTATATGCGCGAAAATTACGAGCGGCGGCGATTGTTCCAGGTCGATCGGATCATCCTCAAGCAGCAAGCCCGCATGGGGATGCTCGAAGCCCTGTCCTCGCCGGTGATCGAGACCGGCGCCTTCCTGATCGGGGCGGCGGTCATCTACTTCATTGCCAACCGCATGCTGGACGAATCCGGCGATACGGGCGTGGCCCGCTTTGTGACCCTGCTGGTCTGCATGGGGGCCATTTTCGACCCGGTGCGCAAGCTCAGTAACGTCTACCCCAAGCTGCAACGGGCCAACGCGGCGGCCGAGCGGATTTTCGAGCTGATCGACAGCGAAAGCGAATACGATCAGGACGCGGGTAAACCCGATCTGCCTACGATATGTAACTCCATCGAATTCGACCAGGTGACCTTCCGTTATCCCAAGGCTGATCGACCGGCGGTGAGCGAGGTCAGTCTGTCCGTGCGTAAAAATGAAATCATCGCTCTGGTCGGGCCTAATGGGTCAGGCAAGACGACGTTGCTGAGTCTTTTGCCCCGTTTTTACAACCCGACCGCCGGCCGTATCTTGATCGACGGATTGGATATTCGGGACATCTCGATCCGCTCGTTGCGCAAGCATTTCGGATTAATTACCCAGGAGTCGGTGATTTTCCCGGATAGCGTTCGGGCCAATATCGCCTACGGCCGCCCTGATGCCAGCGACGAGGAAATCAAGGCCGCCGCCCGTCGGGCGTTCGCCGAGGAATTTATCCTCCAGCTTCCGGATGGTTACGACACGGTTTTGGGGGAGCATGGAGCTACCCTTTCCGGCGGACAGCGACAACGGCTGGCCATTGCCCGGGCTATCCTGCGGGATGCTCCGATCCTGATTTTCGACGAGGCCACCAGCCAGGTCGATCCCGAGTCAGAAATGAAAATCCAGCAGGCGTTGGAAACCATCCTGGAAAACCGGACGGCCTTTATCATTGCCCACCGTTACGCGACCATCAGCGGGGCCGACCGGATCGTGGTCATGGACGAAGGGAAGATCGTCGCTGTCGGTGCCCACAAGCAACTGCTCGAATCCTGCCCGCTCTACCGCCGCCTATACGAAACCCAGTTCCGCAACGAGGAAGGATAAAAAGCGGTCAGCTTTCAGTTGTCAGTCATCAGCTCAAGTGCGCCTTTCTGGCTGATAAGTATGGTATCCTTGCGGCTGTTGCAGCCATGGGGGAATATTGCCGTAATTGTTTGCATGTTCTAACGTTATCTCATATATAGACTTACGCGAATTTCACCTAGGAATATCTGGATGAATGACGATTGATGCGTTTTAATTTGCCATATCTGTCATCATGGTAAACACTTAAATATACCGGCGGGCTGAAAAGCAATACAAAATCGAATTCTCGGATTTGGTAACGGGTGGCTACGTAGCCTCACGGTATAAAGCGGTTGCAAAGCGCAATCCGAACACGACCATACGCCGAATGAAAGGACCGCCGGCATGAAGCCCGTATCGGAACAAGTAGTCCTTGGGTTGGGGGAGGTCTTGTGGGATTGTTTCGACTCATCACGGAGACCGGGGGGCGCGCCGGCCAATGTCTCTTTTAATGCGCGGCAACTGGGACACTTGGGATTAATCTGCTCCCGGGTGGGTACCGACCCGCTGGGCGAGGAATTGCTCGAATACCTGGCGGCCAGAAAGCTGGAAACCCAGTACATCCAACGCGACTCCGTAAATCCCACGGGGCGGGTCACGGTCGATACCCGCGATCCGGCCAATCCCTCTTTTATTATTCATGAAGATAGCGCATGGGACTATCTGGAGTTCAACACGGCGTTGCGGACGTTAATGGGCCGGGCGGCGGCGGTCTGCTTCGGGACGCTGGCCCAGCGCAACGAGCCCAGCCGGGAAACCATTCATCGCTGCCTGGCGGCAGCCGAAACGTCCTTGCGGGTTTACGATGTCAACCTGCGGCAACAATGGTATCGGCGGGATTGGATCGAGCGTTCCCTGCGAGCAGCTCATGTGGTCAAGCTGAACGAGGACGAGGCGCGGATTCTCGCCGACCTGCTGGAGTTGGACGGCTCATCGCCGGAACATTTTGCTGTCGAAATGCGCAATCGCTTTCAGGTCGATCTGGTTTGCATCACCCGGTCGGATAAAGGCTGCCTGCTGTTTAACGCGAGCGAGAGCATCGAGATCGCCGGGGTGCCGGTGCAGGTGGAGGATGCGGTGGGGGCGGGCGATGCCTTCACTGCCGCCCTGATTTCCGGCCTGTTGCGCGGTTGGCCTTTGCGGACGACGGGAACCTTCGCCAATCGGGTCGGGGCCCTGGTGGCTTCGCGCCCGGGAGCGATGCCGGATTTACAGAAAGAATATGCAGAATGGATCGCACAAATATGATGATGGAAAGATGTTCCGAGCACGGGGAAATTGGGTGCAGGAAGGCATAATGAAAGAAAAAAACGCATCAAATGGTTCATACATTATGTTGATCAGCATTCACGGTCTGGTTCGCGGTTCCGATCTGGAACTGGGCCGGGATGCCGACACTGGGGGGCAGATTAAATATGTGGTGGAGTTGACCCGGGCCTTGACTCAGCATCCCGAGGTAGGGCAGGTCGATCTGGTCACGCGTCTCGTGTCCGATCCGAAGGTGGACCCGATTTACGCACGGGAGGTGGAGGAGCTTGCTTCGGGGGCCCGCATCGTGCGTATCGCGTGCGGGCCGCGGCGCTATGTCCCCAAGGAATCGCTCTGGCCTTATCTGGAGGAATTCGTCGACAATACGGTCGCCTACATGCGGGCCTTGGGGCGGGTACCGGACCTGGTTCACGGGCATTACGCGGACGCCGGCCACGTGGCCAGCCGGTTATCCAGTTTGCTGGATATTCCCATGGTGTTCACCGGTCATTCGCTCGGCCGGGTCAAGCGGCAGCGTCTGCTGGACCAGGGCATGAAGCCGGAGACCATCGAGAAACGTTACCGAATGACCCGCCGGATCGAGGCCGAGGAAACCGCCCTCGACCATGCGGCCTTCGTGGTGACCAGTACGCAACAGGAAGTGGAAGAGCAGTATGCCTTGTACGACCACTATCAGCCCAAGCGGATGATGGTGATTCCCCCGGCGGTGGACCTGAGCCGATTTACCTCCGACACGGAAAACCGCGAGGATGCCACCGAGATCAAGGGGCGGATTTCCCGCTTCCTGAGGAATCCGGACAAACCCATGATCCTGGCCCTAGCCCGTCCGGACCGGAAAAAGAACCTGACCACGCTGATCCGGGCCTTCGGCGAAAACCGTCGATTACGCGAGAAGGCGAATCTCGTGATTATCGCGGGCAACCGCGACGATATCCGGGTCATGGACAAGGGGATTCGCGAGGTTCTGGACGAGATTCTATATCTGGTCGATCTCCATGACCTGTACGGACAGATAGCCTACCCCAAAGCGGCCTTCGGCCGCAACCAAATAGTTTTTGAACAGTGCCTCTAGCAAAAGTGGCGTTCTGGCCTGACCATGGTTGTTATCTACGCAGCCGTGGAAAGGAGAACGCCGTGGATCATTT
>JAAYCU010000173.1 GCA_012729595.1 Phycisphaerales bacterium | reverse complement strand
GTAATCCCCGATCCACGGGTTCGCGAATCCATGTACAGAAGGTACTCTCCTCCGCGGCCACGGGACAACAGGATTTCGGCTCAGGCGGCGGTCCGACTGGACCGCAACGCATGCTGTTCGGTTATACCTCGAGAACCGATTATATTGATTCCCATGGCCAATCCTGGCGGCCGGGCACGGAATTCATCATTCGTTCCAAGGGACCAGACACGGTAGCCTCCTCGTGGTATACCCAACCACGCCAGATAGTAATTGCCGGTACTGAAGATCCCGAGCTTTATCGGTACGGCGTACATGGTAAAGAATTTTGGGTCGATTTCACCGTCGGTCCGGGCACCTATCATGCCCGCCTCAAATTCATGGAATCCCGGGCTATCGATCCCAAGTTACGCTGTGTCAGCGTCTCGGTGAACGGCCGGGAAATGATCACAAATATGGATGTTGCGGCCACCGCTGCCCAAGAGATGGATTCCGCCCTGATTGGGGATGATCAGCCCAGTTGGCCACAGAAATGGCATCTTATCCATGGAATGCGTCGCGCAGTAGATGTCGTGCTGAACGACCTGGAACCGGTGAATGGCATAATTTCCATCCGCTTCCAGAACACCTTGGGTGGCCAGGCGGAGATTCAGGCTATCGAAGTTGGCCCAGGCGATGGCGATGAGGGGGCCGTGCCGGTATCTATACCGGCCGATTCCCCGCCGAACGCCAGCAAATAAACCAGCGCAAGATATAGATCAATAATGCCCCAAACAGGCTATCATGTTTTTGAGGAAACATGGGAACCGAGGACGCGACCGGCCTGGGTTCCACCCGGACAAAGGCAACAAGCCCCCCCTGTCTAGCTGGTTTATGTGATCTTATGGGTTTTGCGGATCATCTCCGGCAACTTGATCCGCAGGACTACACACGTAAGATATTCGGTTTCATGATCTTTAAGGAGATCGTCAGTGAGATTCGCCAGGCGCGGCCGTGAAAACCTGTCCCAAAAGACCCTGACACTCCCTGGCCCGAGCATGGGTATACAATTCCCCGCCTCGATTTTCGTCAGCTTGATACTACCCGTCGCGATCATTACGCTACGAGCCGTCCGTGCAAAATGATTTATCCATATAACGAGGAATGCACGCATGCGAAAAGATGTTGCGGTCGGATTGGACATCGGCACGGGCGGAGCCCGGGCGCTGGCGATGGACCTGAGCGGCGCGGTGGTGGCCGGCGGACGGGCCGATCTGCCGCCGGAGGCGGTCTTCGTGGACGGCCCCCGCGTGGAGCAGGAACCGAGGGCTTGGACGACGGCGGCCCAGGCCGCCTTGCGCGAACTTACCGATAAACTGCGGAACGAATACGCCATTATCGCCCTGTCGATCGATGCGACCTCGGGAACTTTTCTGCTGGCCGATGAAAACAACCAGCCGCTGACCCGCGGGTTGATGTACAACGATCTGCGGGCGGCGGAAGAGGCCCCCGAGGCGGCCGAAGCCCTACACGACGTGCTCGGTCCATACGGCATTACCATCGCCGGCTCATTCGCCCTGCCGAAGATCATGCATCTGGCCCGCACCCAGGCCGAGACCTTCGCCCGTTGCCGGCGGATCGTGCATCAGACGGACTGGATCGCGGGCATGCTCTGCGGACGATATGACATAACGGATATATCAACGGCGCTGAAAACCGGAGCGGACCCGGGCAAGCTGGCATGGCCCGCGGCGATCAGCGGCCGTTTGGGCATCTCGTCCGACCTTTTGCCACAAATTGTTCTACCCGGCATGGTCATCGGAGAAGTAACGGCCGAGGCCGCCAAGCTGACCGGTTTACCAAAGAGGACACCAGTGGTCAGCGGCTGCACGGACGGGACCGCGGGCTGTCTGGCCTCCGGGGCCAAAGCGGCCGGCGATCTCAATGTTACCCTTGGTACAACCCTGGTATTCAAGGCCGTCGCAGAGCGTCCTCTGCTGGATCCGGCCGGAGCGGTGTACAACCATCGGCATCCGGCCGGCGGATACCTGCCGGGCGCGGCGTCGAGTACGGGCGGCGAGTGGGTGACCCAATACTTCGCCAACGCGAACCTTGATGAACTTGGCGATCAGGCCGACGGCCTGTTGCCTACCGGCCGACTGGCCTATCCGCTGGTTAAGAAAGGCGAGCGGTTCCCCTTTGCCTGTCCGACGGCAAAGGGCTTCGGCATGGAGGAGATCGACGACCCGGTATCGCGTTTTGCCGCGGGTTGCGAGGGTACGGCCTTTGTCGAGCGGATGAGTATCGAAGGTTTCGCGGGGTTAGGGTTGTCCATCGGTGATACGGTTTACGCCACCGGCGGCGGAACGGCCGGACGGACGTGGTTGCGGATTCGCTCGGCCGTCAACCGGCGAGTGTACGCCGTGCCCGAGCAGCCGGAATGTGCGGCCGGGGCGACCGTTTTGGCCGCGACGCCCTATTTCGGCGACTGTGGCAAGGCGATCGCGGCCATGGTACGTATCGGCCGCCGGGTCGAGCCGGAACCCGCCCTGGCCGACGCTTATGATCGGGAGTATGCGCGGTTCGTGGATGAGTTGGGGAAACGAGGTTACCGGTGAGCATTTTCAAGGCCTGTGACGTTCGCGGAGTCTACGGCGACGAGATCGATGAGACGATGGCCCGGCTGATCGGCCGTTCGCTCGGGAACATGATGCGCCGAAGGAGTGAATCGGCCATCTGTGTCGGCGGCGATTTTCGGCGCAGCACACCCGCCTTGAAAAACGCGTTGATCGAAGGCCTGCTCGAAACCGGCGCGATGGTTCGCGATCTGGGGCAACTGGCCACGCCGATCATCTATTTCGCCGGCCGGCACCTGCAATGTCCGAATGTGGCTATCGTGACGGCCTCGCACAACGCCGCCAAATACAACGGCGTGAAATTCATGCTCGCCGGCCGTCCGGCGATCCCGGAACTGATGTCCGAACTCGAAAAGGGATTGCATGAGCCGACCCATGCAACCATGACGGGTTGTACGGAATGCCTGCAACATGAGACGATACTGAACGCTTATACTCAGGAAATAACCCGGCAGGCCGCCGGACTCGCGGGGCACAAGCCCCCGGTCGATATGAAGATTCTGCTCGATACGATGGAGGGGGTTTACACGGAAATAGCCCCGGCCATGCTGGCGGCCCTTGGCACACGGGTCATTTCGCTCAGCGACCGAATCGATCCCGATTACGCAAAACGCACCCCCAATCCTTCGGTGGATAAAAACATCCAGGAGCTATGCACGCGGGTTCCGGCCGAAAGTGCTGACCTGGGTATCGCTCTGGACGGAGACGGCGACCGGGTCATTTTCGTGGATCATACCGGGACCATCGCTCGGCCCGAACAGATTGGGGCCCTGCTGGTTCGGGAATGCTTTGCTCAACCGACGGCCGTGTATGATCAGAAATGCGCCTCCATACTGGAGGCGTCGGTACTGGCGGCCGGCGGGCAGGCCATCATGCAACCCAGCGGGTACGGTTTCATCAAATCGATGATGATCGATCGACGGGCGGACATGGGCCTGGAGGTCAGCGGGCATCATTTCTTCAAGGTGCTGGGTGGCGGTGACGACGGCCTGTTCACCGCCCTGCTGCTGGTTTTTCTGCTGAACCGGCTGGGGAACCCGCTGGCGAAGCTGATCGAGGCCATCGGCTGGCCGGCGATCAGTCCGGACTTGCGAATTCCGCTCGGAGAGGATATCCAGAAGGTTCTGGAGCGTATCGCCGCCGGCTGCGGGGGTAAGGTGACCCGGCTGGACGGAGTACGGGCAGAGTACGAGGACGGCTGGGCCCTGGCCCGGGCGTCGATTACCGAGCCGGTTATCACCCTGAGATTCGAGGGGCGCGCTCCAGAGAACATGCGGACGATCGCAAAGCGTTTTCTGGCTACCGAGCCGGGACTGTGTAAAAAAGCAATGGAGATCATCGATGACTGACGTACTGGATGAATTGGTCGGCATGTCCCGGGAACTGGGGTCGCCTCAGCACGATTACGCTATGCTCGGAGAGGGCAATACCTCGTCACGGGTTGACGCGGAAAGTTTCTGGGTCAAAGCATCGGGAACCCAATTAGCACAGGCTGACCGGGCCAGCTTCGTGCGTGTGCAAACCCGGCCGATTCTGGAAGCTCTGGAACGGGACACCCTGGACGATGCGGCCATCAAGGATCTGCTGAAAACCTCGACGATCGAGGGCGGACGGGCGCCGTCCATCGAGACATTCCTACACGCCTTGTGCCTGCAAATCGAGGGGGTGAATTTCGTCGGACATACGCACCCGACAGCGGCAGTAGGCTTACTGTGCTCCAATAACGGTCGAGATTTGTTTGCCGGCTCGCTCTTCCCGGACCAGATCGTGGTCCTCGGGCCGGCGTACGCATTCGTACCCTATAGTGATCCGGGGCTGGCGTTGTCCATGGCCGTCAAGCATGCTCTCGATCATTTTCTTAAGCTGCATCAACGGGAACCCAAGGTACTGCTGATGGAAAACCACGGGATAATTGCGCTCGGCCATACCGCACAGGAAGTGTTGAACATCACGGCCATGCTGGTCAAGACCTGCCGGATCATTACGGGCACCCTGGCCGCCGGCGGCCCGCGGTTCCTGAGCCAAGCCCAGGTGGACCGTATCGACAAACGGCCCGACGAACTGGCCCGGCGCAAGGGGTTCAAATAAGTATATTCCAGCCAAGTCGGTGCGGTCGTTGCCATCTTGACTACTATGAACCGCCTGGCACACCCTACTGGTTGGGAGCGCATTCATTTTACCATTCCAAGGTTTTACATCTTTTCCCCTCCTGGCGGGCTGCTATAATGTTGACCGGCAGTCGTGAGCGGTCACGTTGCCGATCCGGAATCGGATTCCAAAACGAAAGGGAGTTCTGACATGCCTCGGCGAATTAAGGCAATTCTACTTGTTGGTATCGTGAGCAATGTACTAACAACTTACGGAACAGCTTTGGCAGACGATTGGGTGACAAGCGTGGACGGCCCAACTCATGACGCGGCTAGCATCAACGCAAAACTCGCCGATGGCACTGGCACTGGTACAATAACCATTGATGATGCCAGTACGATTTTGGTCGATACAGAGGATATTATCAACTGCACGGGCATTATCGTTGAGGACGCGGATGCGGCAATAATTTTTTCGGTTGGTCGTAAAATTGTTTTCGCCAATGCCAACGGAGAGATTACTTTTACGGACCCCGGAGCCTTGGCCATCGATGGGGCATTCTCCGACGCAGGTTTCGATTATGCAACCACCGCTTCAGGCAAAACCTTAACAATTACTTCTGCGAACAGCGGCACGTTAGACTCAACGGCGGTATCTAACCAAATCTTACTGGGTAACGGCAACACCCTGAAGATCGTGGCCGGAGGTTCCCCTGCACTATCCTCAGTGATGATTTCCGGATTCGCCACACTTGATATCGACGAATCTTGTACAATCACCACCACCAATATGGCTGCCGACACGACTATTCGCGTAGCGCCAACCAAAATGTTGACCACCACCGTGACCGTCAATAACAACAAGCTGACCTTGTACGAAGCGAACGGAGGAACAATCACCACAGTCAACCTGAACGCCGACGGCGGGGTGATCGACGTGATCGAAAACACCATGATCGACGCCTGTGACCTGGCCGGCAACGCCACCATCGATGTGGCCGCCGATAAAACGCTGACCGTGACCAACGGAGTGGACACCAACGCCAAAACACTCAGCCTGACTGGTCCGGGCACGATCAACCAGGTGGACATCGACGGGGCCGGAGGCATTCTGAACGTCATGGAAAGCTGTACGGTAACCACGGTCAACGTGGAAGCCGACGGCGCCATCAACGTGGTAGAAAACAAGACGCTGACCGGAACGGTCAACATCAAAAACAAGACCCTCGCCCTGAATCACAAGGGCAAAATCACCACGGGCGTCTTCGCTGCCGACGGCGGCATTCTGAACGTCAACGAAACCTGCGAGGTCACCACGATCAACATGAACGCGAACGGCTCGGTCAACGTGGCCTCGGGGAAAACCCTGACCACCAACCTGAACGTCGGGAGCCGTACGCTGAGGTTGCTCGGGGCCGGAACCATAACCAAAATCATCGCCACCACCGGAAAGGTGCAAGCGGACGGCACGCCGCAGATCACCACCCTGCAGCCTGGCCCCGGGGCCGGCGGAACATTTACCTTCGACGGAACCGGATCGGCCACGGTGACTACGCTGACACCCCTGGACACCACGGGCGAAATCTTTACCAAAACGGGGACCGGTTCTCTGGTAGTGACCAACGGCTTCAGCTTCGCCGGAGCTACGGGCATCAAGCTGAACATCAACGAGGGCGCTTTCAACGATCCAAGCGGTCAGAATATCGTTTTCGGCGACGACGCGGAAAAAATCACCGTGGCCGGCGGGGCAACCTATACGACAGCCGGCAATATCACCGGGCACTCGGGGACCAGTACGAATTTTGAATCCGCCCCCACCTCCACGGTGAATTTCAACAAGAATGGCTTGCTCATGCTGACCGCGACCGCGGATAACGATTTCGTGCTGCTCGGCACGGTCAACATCATGGATGATTGCATCGTCCAGATGGCCGGTTTTTATCAGAGTAGATTCGGCCATATTAACATCAAGAACCAGGGCAGCCTGGTCAACAACATAGCCAATTCCACTCTTTTGTTCGCGCCCAACTCGATCATCACCTTGGAAGGCTTTGGCAGCGGAACGTTGAACATCAACGGGCAAACCGCCGCGACGGCCATTACCATGAGCACGATAGGCGATACCGGCCAGTTCACCATTAATCGCGGCGCGTCCAACAATATGACCGTCAGATACGCGGCCTTGAGCAACTGCGTGTACCTCAGCAACCAGGGCGGGTACGCCGATGCCGAACTGGGCAACAAACTGGTCGGGCTCGTGGACGACGGCAACAACGTCAACTGGTGGAGCCCGCTAATCGCCGATGCCGGTGCGGACAAAACCATCATCAGCGGTAACAGCACCATGCTGGAAGGTAGCGCGGTCGGGGCCAAGCCGCCCTACACCTATGCCTGGACCCCGGCTACGGGCCTGAACGATCCGACCCTGGCCACTCCGAGGGCCTCGCCGACCGTAACCACGGAGTATACGCTAACGGTCACCGATAGCGTTGGAACCTCGGACGTAGACGTAATGACGGTCACGGTAACCCCGGCCCTGGCGGTTGATGCCGGCCCGGACCAGGAGATCGGCCGAGGCGAAAGCGCGACGCTGCAAGGCTCGGCCACCGGCGGGTCGGGGCAGTTCGCGTATGCCTGGTCCCCCACCACCGGCCTCGATAATGCCAACATCGCCACCCCGACGGCTTCGCCGGAACAGACCACGACGTACACCCTGACGGTGACCGACCTGGGCGACCAGGGCAAGACGGCCAGCGACACGGCGACGATCACGGTTAAAGGCATATTCGCCTGCGGATCGGGAATCTGCGGCATGGGCGGCGTCGGCCTGCTCCCCCTGACCTTGCTCGGGCTGATGGGCTGCAAGTGGTCCTGGCGCAGAAAAACCCGGATGCATTCCTGACAAAAGACAAAACGCATGACCCTCGGTGACGAGCGGGCCGAGGACATGAACGGTTGTCGGCGAAGCCGAGGTGGTGGATCACCCCCCCTACCCTGTTTGTCGGGGTCAAGGGGGTTACGTATCCGGCCATAATCCCCAATTCGACGGCGAATAGCTCGATTACTGAACCGCCGTCCGCGACTTGTTCCACGAAACCGGCCAGTGGCCAAAAAGTCGAAATTGGACTAAATTGTTAATAATAAGGGAAGGGCGACCCTTCGACCGGCCGCTCGTCTCATAATCCATGGTCGAATCGTTCGTAATATCGAGAGATATTTGTAATGCCCGAATCACCCGATCAGCCTGCCAGCGAGAGCAATATTCAGGAAATCCGGGAATGGCTGGATTCCATCGACTATGTCATCAAATCCGACGGACCGGGCCGGGCCTTGGAACTATTGGAGAAGCTTAAGGCTCATCTGCGGCAACGCGGCGTAAACGTGCCCTCGCCGATGAACACGCCCTATGTGAACACCCTGCCGGCCGACCGGGAGCCCCCCTACCCCGGCAGCCGGGAACTCGAGCGGCGGATCAAAAGCATCATCCGCTGGAACGCGATGGCCATGGTCGTGCGGGCCAACCGCGAGTCCGCGGGCATCGGCGGGCATATCTCAACCTACGCCTCGGCCGCCACCTTGTACGAGGTGGGTTTTAACCACTTTTTCCGGGGCCGGGACAACGGCGGCGACGGTGACCAGGTTTATTTCCAAGGCCACGCCACTCCGGGTATTTACGCCCGGGCTTTTCTGGAGGGCCGGCTCAGCGCCGAGCAGTTGGGTAACTTCCGCCGCGAACTCAAGGAGGGCGGCGGGCTAAGCTCCTATCCCCACCCCTGGCTGATGCCTGATTTCTGGGAGTTCCCCACGGTCTCGATGGGGCTCGGGCCGATCATGGCCATCTATCAGGCCCGCTTCAACGAGTACCTGCACCATCGCGGCCTGAAAGATACTCGTGGATCGCACGTCTGGTGTTTTGTCGGTGACGGCGAGAGCGACGAGCCGGAAACCCTCGGAGCCCTCACTCTCGCGGCCCGCGAGGAACTGGACAACCTGACTTTCGTGGTTAACTGCAACCTGCAGCGGCTGGACGGACCGGTGCGGGGCAACGGTAAGATTATCCAGGAGTTGGAGGCCGCTTTCCGGGGGGCCGGCTGGAACGTGATCAAAGTCATCTGGGGCTCGGATTGGGATCCGCTTTTGGCCCAGGACGATGAGGGGCTGCTCCTGCAGCGTATGGAAGAAGCCCTGGACGGCGACTATCAGAAATACGTCGTCGAGCCGGGCTCCTACACCCGCCGGCACTTTTTCGGCAAATACCCTGCCCTGACCAAAATGGCCGAGCAGCTTACCGACGAACAGATTCAACGCATGAAGCGCGGCGGGCACGATCCGGTCAAGGTCTTTGCGGCATACAAGGCCGCATTGGAGCATAAGGGCCGGCCCACGGTCATTCTGGCGAAAACGATCAAGGGCTACGGCATGGGCGAAGCCGGCGAAGGCCGCAACATTACTCATCAGCAGAAGAAACTAAACGAAAAGGAACTCCGAGAATTCCGCACCCGATTCGGTATCCCGATATCCGACGAAGAAGTCGCCGCCGCCCCGTTCTACAAGCCGCCGGAGGACAGCGAAGAAATACAATACCTGCGTAAACTCCGGGAACAACTTGGCGGGCCCCTGCCTCGGCGGGCGGCACGAGCCGAACCGATCGAACTGCCCGAGGCGCGGCTGTTTGACGAGTTCGACGAGGGCACGGGCGAACGCGAGGCATCGACCATGATGGCTTTTGCCCGGCTGCTGGCCAAACTGCTGAAGGATCCCCAGATTGGCAAACTGATCGTACCGATCATCCCGGATGAGGCCCGGACCTTCGGGCTGGAGCCGCTGTTTCGCCAATGCGGGATTTACGCGCACAAGGGCCAGCTTTACGAGCCGGTAGACCGCGATACGCTGCTGTATTACCGCGAGGCCCAGGATGGCCAGATTCTCGAGGAAGGGATCACCGAAGCCGGCTCCATGTGTTCCTTCATCGCGGCGGGGACGGCCTACGCCACCCACGGAATCAATACGATCCCATTCTTCACATATTACTCGATGTTCGGCTTTCAGCGGATCGGCGATCTGGCCTGGGCGGCGGCGGAAATGCGGGCCCGGGGTTTTCTCATGGGCGGCACCGCCGGGCGGACCACGCTCGCGGGCGAGGGGCTCCAGCATCAGGACGGACACAGTCTTGTGCTGGCCAGCACGGTACCCGCCGTCCACGCCTATGACCCGGCCTTCGCCTACGAACTGGCGACCATCATCCGCGAAGGCATCCGACAGATGTTCCGGGAGGAGCAGGAAGGGTTTTATTACCTGACCATCTACAACGAGAATTACCCGCAGCCGCAAAGGCCGGAAGCCGCCACGGACATCGCCATCCTGAACGGGCTGTACCGCTATCGCGAGTCGCCGTTGGCCGAGGCGAACGGACGCGTGCAACTGCTGGGCAGCGGGCCGATCCTTCGGGAGACCCTGCGGGCGGCTTCGATCCTGGAGAAACGCTATCAAATCGCGGCTGACGTGTGGAGCGTCACCAGTTACAATCAGTTACGCCGTGAATGCCTGGAAGTGGAGCGGTGGAACCGGCTGCATCCCGAGGCCGAGCCGCAGAAGGCCTATCTCCAGGAGGTGCTGGCCGGCGTGTCCGGGCCGTTCGTGGCGGCCACGGATTACATGAAGATGGTGCCGGACCAGGTGGCCCGGTGGATTCCCGGTCGATTCGCGGTTCTGGGCACGGACGGGTTCGGACGAAGTGAAGATCGGCCTTCGCTTCGCCGACATTTCGAGGTGGACGCCGAGCATATCGTGGTGGCCACGGTCGACGCCCTGGTCCGCGACGGGCGGGTGGAATCGTCGTTGCTCGGCAAGGTCATCGAAGAAATGCAAATCGATCCGGACGCTCCGGAACCGATGTACGCATGAACCGTGGCCAGGATAAAGCACCACGGAGACACCGAGACACGGAGAGTGGCTTTTGGATAATTTGATTGATGGCACAGGGTGGCTCATTAACTCCTTGTACGGTGTCCGTACTCGTTTATTTCAATGAAATACTTGTTCTCCGTGTCTCCGTGGTAAAAGCGAGGATTCAACGTGGCTGAAGAACTGAAACTACCCGACATGGGCGAAGGCATCGAGTCCGGCGACGTGGTGCAAGTCCACGTCAGCGAAGGCGACATGGTGGCCGTGGACCAGACCGTAGCCGAGGTGGAAACGGACAAGGCCGTTCTGGAGGTGCCCAGCACGCTGAGCGGCAAAGTGGTCAAGGTACACATCAAGCAGGGTGACAAGGTGCAGGTCGGAGCGGTCCTGCTGACCGTCGAGACCGGGTCGGCCGGTGACACCGAAAAATCCGAAGCGGCGGACGAGGACAAACAACCTGAACCGCCTCCCGAGAAAGAACAATCGGAACCTCCCGCCAAGAAAGCCAAGCCTGACAAGGCCGCCAAGAAAGCTGAACCGGCTAAAGAGGAAGTACCCGCCAAACCGGACACGAACAAACCCCGGGAAAAGGAACCCAAGACCGAGCCGCCGCCGGACAAGCCGGTGCGCAAACCGCCGGAACCTGCGCGGGCGGAGGGCAAAGGCTCAGCGCCGCGGGCGGCAGAAGAACCTATTCCCGCCGGACCGGCGGTGCGACGGCTGGCCCGCGAATTCGGGATCGATCTGGCCGTGGTGGCTGCGGCCAATCCCGGCGTGCGTTTGACGGAGGAGCATCTGAAAACCTACATTCGCGAGTTGCAGCGTCGGCCCGCCACGGCGGAGGCGGCGGCCGGCGGAGCGATGGAAGCGCCCCCCTTGCTGGATTTCGGCAAATGGGGCGCAATCGAACGCGTGCCTTTCACCAGTCTGCAACGCAAGACAGCCGAGCATCTGAGCCTCGGCTGGTCGCTGGCCCCACACGTGACCCAGTTCGACGAGGCCGACATTACCGAGTTGGAGAACATGCGGATTCGGTTCCGCGAGACCGAGCGGGGTAAGCAAACGCGGCTAACCGTCACGGCTTTCGTACTCAAGGCGACAGCCGTCGCCCTGCGCGAGCATCCGCGGTTCAACGCCTCGCTGGATACGGCGGCGAATCAACTGGTCCTGAAGAAGTACTACCATATCGGGGTGGCCGTCGATACCCCGGACGGGCTGATCGTACCGGTACTGCGGGATGTGGATAAAAAGAGTGTCTTGCGAATCGCAACGGAGATGAACGAATTGGCCGAGCGCACCCGGCAGCGCAAGATCGGCCTGGAAGAGTTGCGCGGTGGGACGCTGACCGTGACCAATCTGGGTGGGATCGGGGGCACGGCCTTTACCCCAGTGATCAATTACCCGGAAGTCGCCATCCTGGGTCTGGCCCGCGGGCGAACCGTGCCGGTGTGGCGCGATGGACAGTGGGTCGGCCGCTTGATGTTGCCGCTGTGTCTGTCCTACGATCATCGGGTCATCAACGGAGCGGACGGGGCCCGTTTCGTCCGCCGTCTGACTGCCCTGCTCGAAGCTCCCGAACAACTCCTTTTAGAGGAATAACATGAGCGCGGAAAACGGCCCAAAACGAACGGACGTGGCGGTAATCGGTGCGGGTCCGGGCGGCTACGTCGCCGCTTTCGCGGCCGCCGACAAGGGGCTTAAGGTGACCTTGATCGACGCCGACCCGCAGCCGGGCGGCGTTTGTCTCAATCGCGGATGCATCCCCTCCAAGGCATTGCTGCACGTGGCCCGACTGATCAACGAAAGCCGCGAGGCCGAGGCCTGGGGGGTCCGCTTCGCTCCGCCGGAAATCGACATCGACGCCCTGCGCCAGTGGAAAAACAGTGTGGTGGGCAAGAACTCCGGCGGCATCCGACAACTGGCCAAGGCCCGCGGCGTGGAGCTGATCCAAGCCTGGGCCCGGTTCGAGAATTCCCAGACCCTTCTGCTTAGCAGCGAACGCGACGGAGAAGCGGACCAGGGACGGCTTGAATTTCAGAATGCGATCATCGCGGTCGGATCGCGGCCGACGGTTATCCCCGCCCTAAATATCGATAGCCCGCGCGTGATGAACTCGACCGACGCGCTGGAACTGCCGGATGTGCCCGAATCGTTGTTGATTATCGGCGGTGGGTACATCGGCCTGGAGATGGGCACGGCGTACGCGGCATTGGGCAGCGCGGTCAGCGTAGTGGAAATGACCGACGGCCTCCTGCCGGGGGCCGACCGTGATCTGGTCCGCATCCTGCACAATCGCCTGAAGAACACGTTCAAGGCCATCCATCTTAGCACCAAGGTAGTCAGCCTGGAGGACGCCGGTGAGTCGGTCAAGGTAGTCCTCCGCGACCACGACGGGCAGGAAAGTACTCAGAGTTTCGCGAGGGTGCTCGTCTCGGTCGGCCGCACGCCGAACAGCGACGTGGTCGGCCTGGACAAGACCCGGGTACGGGTCATCGAGCGCGGGTTCGTAGCCGTCGATCCTCAACGGCGGACGGACGATCCGCACATCTACGCGATCGGAGATATCGCCGGCGAACCGATGCTAGCCCACAAGGCCTCCTATGAAGGCAAAGTCGCGGTCGAAGCCATCGCCGGCGAGCCGGCCATGTTCGACGCCCGGGCCGTTCCGGCCGTGGTGTTTACCGACCCCGAGATCGCCTGGGCCGGTCTGACCGAAACGCAGGCGACGGCCGCCGATATGCCATTCGAGGTAGCCAAGTTCCCGTGGGGCGCTTCCGGACGGGCAACGGCCATGGGGCGCAACGACGGTCTGACCAAGATGATCGTCTCGCCGGAAAACAAGGCGATCCTCGGCGTGGGCATCGTCGGCATCGGGGCCGGCGAACTGATCGCCGAGGCGGTGTTGGCCATCGAAATGGGAGCGATCGCCCAGGACGTGGCCATGAGCATCCACGCCCATCCGACGCTGTCGGAAACCGTCGGCGAATGTGCCGAGCAGGCCTTCGGCACCAGCCCACATCTTTTCCGTCCGCGCCGGTAAATGGTCCTCGCCCGATATCCCGAGCACCAGGAAGCGGGCGCCCCTACCACCCTGACGAGGTGCTTGGCTCCGTCGTCCCGCACCAGATGATTAACCACAACGATCTCCGAAGTGGGGTGAACTTGTCAGCTATCCCATGGTCTGCTACCTTGGCGTCGGGTTTTGATTGTACCTCATATAGGAGACTGCTTATATCCCACACCATCTTTGCCGCTTTGATGTTCCTTTCCAACTTCACCCCCGGAGCCGCGATGGAGGAGAAATCCTTGCCTGCCGACGCGAGTCGAAACGCGTGGTACAACGTGCGCGACCTCGGCGCGGTCGGGGACGGCAAGACCCTGGACACTGCCGCCCTGCAGCGGGCCATCGATATTTGTGCCCGGAACGGCGGCGGAACCGTATTCTGCCCGCCGGGCGACTACCTCACCGGCACCCTGGTGCTGCGCAGTCATGTAACCCTCGAACTCTCGGCCGGATGCACTCTCTGGGGCAGCACGAATCTGGACCATTATCCCTCATACGTGCCGGAGTTTCGCTCATTTACCGATGAGTATACCGAGCGAAGTCTGATCTATGCTGAAAAGACGGAGGGCACGGCGCTGATCGGCCGGGGCACGATCAACGGGAACGGAGCGGCTTTCAAGGACGATGACGGCAATTCCTGGCCTTTCAAGCAGCGGCCGTACATGATGCGTTTTGTCGAGTGTACGCACCTGCTCGTTTCGGGGATCACGCTTAAGGACTCGCCCATGTGGACGCAGCACTATCTCGCCTGCACGGACGTGCTCATCGAGAACGTCACGGTCCGTACCCGCACCGCCAATCACAACGGCGACGGCATAGACATCGATTCTTGCACGCGAGTGGTCGTGACCGGCTGCAATATCGACTCGCAGGACGACGCCCTCTGTCTCAAGAGCACAAGCCCCCGGAAGTGCCGCGATATCGTCATTACCAACTGCATCCTGACCAGTCGATGTAACGCCTTCAAACTGGGTACCGAGTCCGTGGGAGGTTTCGAGAACATTACACTGACCAATTGCACGGTCTACAACACGGGGCTGTCGGGCATCATGCTTGGCACGGTGGATGGCGGGGATCTGCAACGGGTGGTGATCTCCAACGTAGTGATGGACCAGGTAGGTTCGGTGATCTGTCTCCGCCGCGGGCAGCGCATGCGGCCGTATATGGAGGGCAAGGTACTGGAGCATCCGGGCGTACTCAAAGGAGTTACCATAAGCAACATCAAGGCAACGGGCGTCAGCATGATCGGCTGCCCCATCGCGGGCCTGCCGGAATACCCGATTGAAGACGTTTCACTTCGAGATATCGAGATCGAGTTCGGGGGCGGTGGAAGCTTGGAACACGCCTGGCGCGAGATCCCCGAGATTCCCCAAGACTACCCGGAATTTGTCATGTTCGGGATTCTTCCGGCATACGGTTTCTACGTGCGTCATGTACATAACTCAAACTGACCGATTTGGTGGCTGATGCGGCTTGGCGCGAATAAAAAGCGGTGTTTCTGGCCGATGTATGTTGTGAACAGCAACACACCGGAGAACACCGCCATGTTCACTATCGACCGCATC
>JAAYCU010000172.1 GCA_012729595.1 Phycisphaerales bacterium | reverse complement strand
CGCGATGATGTCCGCTATCCTGGCGATTCATGATGATCACTATCCCCAAGCCCTTGCTCGACCGGCCGCTTGATACCGGATAACATGCGCGCAAAACGCAGAGAAGTTTCGGTGTAAGGGCCTATTGGACTAGTCACGTTTGTCATCGATGCGACCACCTTGGCCAGCGTTTCTCTATCGATGATGGCCAGATGAAAACCGGTCCTGTCGAAAAGCTCTTTGGTTGCCCCTCCTGCGGTTATCAGTGTAATGCCGACTTCAACGCCTCGATCAATCTCCACCGCGTGTTCTGCGGCGCGTTTCCGGTCACAAAAAGCATGGGTAACGGCAAAGTGTCCCTCAACGGCGAAATCATCGACCGTGGCACTGTCAAGGCCGCGTGGGAAGAGGTTTACCGACGCCGATTGACCGAACAACAAACACCCTTCTAGGATTGCATGGTCGCGACTCATCCGCTATACTGGTTTCGTTATCCGAATAATGTTCGGACACCGTGGGGCGAAGGCTATAGGCGGTCCCACGCCACGTCGGGTGAGTTGAGTGTCTCCACGAACTGAGCTTGGGGCTCGTAAGGGCCTTAGGCATTGCCCGTCATTTTCTATTGAAGGTGGAGGGACGGTTCGAAACCCCGACGCAGTTTCCTTATTGGCCGAAGTGGAGAGGTCCAGCTCTTTGACAGCCGAATGATCGGCCGCGAAACCGAAGCGTCCATGGTATGCCCGGTAGGTTCGCGGACAAGTGCAAAGCCTGTTCACAGAGTAATTTAGGGATTACTCGTGTCCGCTGATAGTCCCGGCTTTACCCGTTTATTTACCTTATTCGCGGATAGCCGGCCGTAAAGACTTGCTTAATACAGAGTTGGACGCGGGCGGTAATCACCCTCTTCGGCCGCGAAGGAAGCTGGACACTGGAGGGCAGCAAGGCGCGTAATAACATCGTCACGTAATCACCCTCTTCGGCCGCGAAGGAAGCTGGACACGTGAAGGTCCGCACCGAACCGTAAAGACCTTCCGGTAATCACCCTCTTCGGCCGCGAAGGAAGCTGGACACCACGGAACTCGACCACTGTGCATCGCGCTGTCGTGTAATCACCCTCTTCGGCCGCGAAGGAAGCTGGACACCTGCGCAGATTTCTCTCCGTGTTCGCCGAAGGCGGACCTCGCCTTGGCGGGTCTCCGTAATAAACTAGTCAAAATTCCCGGCGTTGCCGAGCGGTGGGGATGTGGAGCTGCTGGCGATATTTGGCGATTGTTCGGCGGGATACGGTCAGCCCCTCGGCTTTGGGCCGAGCGGCGATTTCGTCATCGTTGAGCGGGCACTTGCGATCCTCGGAATCGATGATCTCCTGAACTCTGGCCTTGACGCTGTCCCAACTGGTTTCCTCGCCGTTGCTGCTTTCCGTTCCTCCGGTGAAGAAATAACGCAATGGATAAATCCCACGCGGGGTTTGCATGTACTTGTCGGCTACGGTACGGCTGATGGTCGAGGGATCGCAATTGAGCTTGTCGGCCAGGTCGCTCATGCGTAAAACCTTCATGCCGGCCGGCCCAGTGTCCAGAAAATCCCGTTGTCGTTGGATAACTTCGCGGGCAACTTCCAGCAGCCGGTTACGCCGGTAGTGTATCGCATCGATCAAGGCCCCGGCTGATTCAAGATTCTTGCGGATGAAATCGCGGGCGTCCTTGTCATTTTTGTGCTCTGACAGCATATTCCGATAGACTTCGGAAATTCGTAACCGGGGTGAATTGCCTCGGGCCAAGCGGACGGTATAGCCCTCGCCGTCCTCGGCGTAGTCCACGATTACATCCGGGGCGATTCGCGGAACTTCCCGATCCACCACTAATGAGCCGGGGTATGGTGTCAGCTTGCCGAGGTTTCTAACGGCCTGCTTGATTTCCTCGATGGTTCGCCCGGTAGCCTTGGCGATCGCCGGATAACGATTTTTCTCGATATCAGACAGGTGGTGATCGACCAGTATACGCTCGATCTCGTGATTGCCATTTTGGTTGTCAAGCTGGATCAGCAGGCACTCCCGCAAGTTGCGAGCTCCGATTCCAGGCGGATCCAGGGTCTGGACCCAGCTTAGCGCTTCCTCCATTTCCTCTGTGGTAAAGGGGGGAAGGTTCTGTTCCACAATCTCCGCCAGAGGGGTACGCAAATACCCATCTTCCTCGACATGGTTAATAATCAGCTCGCCTGCCCGGCGGTATCGGGGATCAATTTCAACGAAAGCCCATTGTTGCAACAGATACTCGTTAAGCGATTCCGGACGGCTGGCGGTGTTGGCCATGGCGTCCATCTTCAGATCCCGTTCGCCGGTTGTCCGCCGACTGGTTCGGCCGAAGGTCTGATCGCTGTCGTCGAAATCGTATTCCCGGGTTATCCGCTCCAGCCGGGAGAAACCCTCGGCTTCGTGTAACTGTTCGGCTTGGGCCTCCCGGTCGGTTGCGGGGAAAAAGTCGTCTTTTGCCGGCGGAGCGACCTCGTCCGGCGTCATGATCGCCTGGCCCTCTTCCTCAAGGGCCGGATTACGCTCCATCTCCTCGCGGATCTTGGCCTCAAGCGCCAGGAGAGGTAACTGGAGAATGTTCATCGACTGGATTAGTTGCGGTGTGAGCCGCTGTTCCTGCCGAAGCCCCAGGCTTAAATGTTGCGACATAAAGTGCGACATATCATGATTATAACCGATAAGATCGCGCGACGCAGCCTCCGCCGTGCTGAAACTTACGATTACTCCGCAAAACCGGTATTCACCGGCCGTAGCATACAAAGTACCTAAGGATATTCTTCGGAGATTCCCGCTTGTGGATGAAAGGAATTTACTTAGGGGAAGCTGGCGGATTTTATAATGGCACGCGTCCGGTAATGGCCGCTTCCAGCATCGCCTTGGAGGCGTATTCCACTTCCGAGCCGACCGCCAGGCCGCGGGCCAAGCGGGTTACGGACGTACCGAGCGGCTGCAATACGCTGTGTATATAGAGAGCCGTCGCATCGCCCTCGACTGTTGGGTTGGTCGCCAATAACACTTCACGCGCCTGCCCCTTGCGTATGCGCCGCAGTAGAGCGTCGATCGTCAAATCCGACGGATCAACCCCGTCCAACGGTGCCAAGTGGCCCATCAGCACATGATATACTCCCCGGATCAGCCCCGTTTGTTCCAGAAGCATTACATCTTTCGGTTGCTCAACCACTACGATAAGCCCGTGGTCGCGCCGTTCATCCCCGCAGATGGGGCAGGGGTCGGCATCCGTTAAATTATAACACTGGGAACAGGGGCGTAGATTCTCTTTGACATCCCGTAAAGCGTCGACCAGACGCATTACCTCTATCTCTGGCGTACGCAATAAATGAAAGGCGATTCGTTCCGCGCCGCGCGGGCCGATGCCTGGCAACCGAGTCAGCTCGGCCATCAGCCGGCTCAGCGGTTCCGGCATTCCAGTTGCTCGTTCGTCGGCCAATCACGCCCCTCCGCCCATCAGCTCGGATAGCCCTGGAATATTAAGCCCGCCGGTCAGTTGGGCCATTTCTGATTTCGCCGTTTCCTGGGCCTTTTTCGAGGCCGCCGCGAACGCCGCCTTGATCAAATCTTCAAGGAGCTCGATATCCTCCGCGGCCTGCGGATCAATCTTGATGTCCACCAGTTCCGATTTGCCGTTGACTACTGCCCGGACCATGCCCGCTCCGGCGTCGGCCTCAAACCTGCTGTTCGCCAGCGATTCCTGCACTTTTTGCAGATTCTCCTGCATGGCCTTGGCTTGTTTCATTATCCCGGCCAGATTACCCAACCCACCGAACATCAGACTATACTCCTTGTGGTCCGTGACCGTGTTAGCTGTTCTGCCTGATCAACGGGTCCGCTCCACGTTGATGAGCGAACCGTTGAATAAATCGAGCGCTTCGCGAACCATTGGTTCGGAAGTCGCCGCCTTCAAGTCTTCCCCGCTGGGCGGTCCAGCCGGCGGTTTTACGGTTTCCCCGCCAGTTGCCTGTCTTCCCGCGGTGGCGGCCGATGTCGTTCTCGGTCTGGAGGCGACAGGTGCGGCCGCTGGTTGTTCTTGCTCGCGTGTTATTGCCTTCGTCGGTGTTTGGGGAGGCTTGCTGTTCGTCGCGGGGCCGCCCGTCCCACTCAGTTCATCCAGAAGACGCTGGATAGATGTATAACTGGCCATCCCGGCCAAACGCACGATCACCGCCTCGACCAACGCTCGCCCTAACGCGCTGTACCGTACGTTACGTCGCAATTCCTCCATTAGGGAGATCATGTAAACATACGACTCGGGGTCGAATCGTTTGGCAAGTTCGCGCATCGAGTCCGCCACCGCCGCCGGTAGTTCCACCAGATTAGTTTCCGGGCCGCAGACCTTGAGCAACATCAGCGCTCGCAACTGTTCAGTCAGCGATTCGCAAAACCGCTCCAAGCTATATCCGGCCGATAAGCACTTGTCCAGTGATAACAAGGCTCCGGCCGCATCCCGGTCCGCCAACTGGCCGATCAGCGTACTCAAAACCTCATCGTAGGCCATCGGCATCAGATCTTCGAGCATCTCGATTGTAAAGCGGTCTGCGCCTGTTGATAGCAGTTGATCGAGCAGAGACAGACCATCGCGCATCGAGCCGTTGGCCAGCCGGGCGACCCGACGAATCGCGGCCGGGTCCGCCTGCACCTTTTCCTGCTCGCAGATCCAGGTGAAATGCTTGGCAATCTCATCTACGCTGATGCTGCGGAAGTCGAAACGCAGGCATCTGCTTTGGATCGTGGCGGGTACTTTCTGTGATTCCGTGGTGGCCAGGATGAACTTTACGTGTCCGGGAGGTTCTTCGAGAGTCTTCAATAGCGCATTAAAGGCCCCCGTGCTGAGCATATGAACTTCGTCGATAATATAAATCTTGAACCGGGCTCGGGCGGGGCGGTAATTGGCGTTGCTGCGTAACTCGCGGATGTTGTCCACGCCGGTGTTGCTGGCCGCGTCGATCTCGATCACGTCGACATCTTGTCCCTCGGCAATGGCCGTACAGGATTCGCATTGTCGACATGGCGTTACCGTTGGCTCATCGGTTGAAAGGCAGTTAAGCGATCGGGCCAGTATGCGTGCGGCCGAGGTCTTGCCCACGCCGCGCGTCCCACAGAACAGATAGCCGTGATGAATCCGTCGGCTGGTGATCGCGTTCTTCAATGTGGCAGCGACCGATTCCTGGCCGACCAGGTCGTCGAAGACCCAGCCGCGATATTTTCGAGCTAAAACGGTGTAGGCCATCCCGACCCGCCTCCGGAAATCCGCATCTTAACCGAGCATTCCCATTCCTGCCGCTAACCCCACAAGGCAGCCTTGTAGTATACAAAAAGCCGACCACATTGAGAGCCAGGTGAGCCACGGCACCTGGTACACGTCAGCTGGGCTGCTACCTCTCGGTCCTGACCCGTTGGCCGGCGGTCCCATTGCATGGAACCCGGCTCTCAATGTGATCGGCTCATTCGCATACACAACTTTCTTTCACCCGCACACGGCGTTATTCGTCGGCCGGTGCCGTCGCCGGATTGGACCGCGGTAACACCCTTAGGACCGACGGTCCGGAAGCCGGGATCACCGGCCACATCGCCCGGCCAGGCAACAGTTCCGGGTCTACCTGGCTAGGTTGCGTGGTCGACCCACTTTCTGCGCCGGTAGGATTGGCGGAACGCTCCTGGGGGACATTTTCCAGGGAAATGGTCCGGATGTAAACCTTCTGGTCTTCCAGGGGCCTGAATCTGGGTGGCCCACTGGTCGGCAAGGCGGCGATTTTGTCCAACGTATTAAAGGATTCCTGGTCCACCAGGTACCCGAAAACCGTCTGCTGGCCGTCAAACGAGGGTTGCCGGTCCAGGCAGATGAAAAATTGACAACTCGCCGAATCTGGATCGCTCATCGCCCGGGCCATGCCCACGGTCCCTCTTTCAAAAGGAATATCGCTGAATTCCGCGGATAAACGCTTGCCGTCATCCCGCAGGCCATGCCCATCGCCCCGTGGACAACCACCCTGAATGAGTCCCCCGGGAATCACTCGGTGGATGGTTTTAAAATTATAAAAGCGTTGTTCGACCAGTTCAACGAAATTCTTCACGTGAAGTGGCGCCTGCTGATAATAAAACCGCATCTTCATTAAGCCGTAATTGGTGTCGATCACCGCCTGCTGTTCGGGCATGACCCGTATAACAATCGGCTCGGATTCCACCTCCCCGTTGTAGGGGCGCCAAACCAGCCGGTACTCGCCGCCCATCCGTAATAAGCGATAATAATTGGTCAACTCGAGCAGACGGCCCACGCTGCTCCGCGGGGCCAGGCGTACCAACGGAACCGGGCCCGTCGGGTGTCGATCTACTTGTGACTGGGCTCCGGATAACAGGCTGTGGACTTCCTCGATAACCAGCGCCCGATACTGCTTGCCACTGAAAATATGCTCAAGAGGCAGTCCCATGACCGGTGGATCAGGATCGACCATTGGGCAGTTCGGCAAGGTAAGCACCAGGGTTTCATCGCTGGTATTAATCAGCAAAAATTCGACCCATATTTGCTCGCCGGCCACGATGACCGTTCTTTCGGGGCGTAGTACCGCCCGTAATTGATGTGCCAACGGCGATGGAGTTTGTTCCAGACCGACAGGTAAGCTGGCCATTGATGGCGAAACGGATTCCACGACGGGCTCGTTTGCCGACACTGGAACTGGAATAGGCAGAAGAGCAATGACTGAGATAATCGACAATATCCGCATGCGCTGTTTCTCGCCCTGTTCTGAGTTTATGCACAATCCTGTGGTCAAACGGCAGGTTGTGTCATAAGGTCATGCAAAATAAACAATTATGGCTCGTGCCTTTCTGCTCTGGTCGAGCCCGATCTTTCGGTTCGACCTCTTATACAACGCAACCAACGTCCTAGACGCAAGTTACGAAAAAAACCCGTCCTAATTGTTATCGGCAGGTTGGCTATCGGCGGCCAAGATGGCCTTGGTGGCCTCCCGGGGCGCCGTTCCTAAACGCCATTCGCCGTCTTCCTGAAAAATCATAATTACCACGTTACGTTCGGTGCGATCCTGGCGATCTGGTTCCCTTAATTCAATTTTCGCGTGCAAATAGCATTCGATTGGCTCTTTCCGAGGATGCCTCTCGATTCGGACGACCCGGATAGTGCCCACCCGCATCCATACGCTCTCGAAGTTGGTTTTTGACGTGGGCGTATATTTCGTACCGAAAAGCTGGCGAAAACCGTCATAATCGCCTTTGTAGCATATCTCAAGAATACGCATGACGAATTGATTGAGAGAATGATCCTCGGTCTTAAGCTCGTGCGGGAAGTGTATTTCCGGATGTGGGGCGTTCGGGTGTTGCTCAATGATGGCCGGTTGATCGATGCTGGTTTCGTCAGGCGCGGCGGCCTCGCGACCGCATTTGCACCCGCCCAAGCTGCCGGCCACACAGAATGCCCCCAGCAACAACCTTACGCTCTTTCGGACATGCATCCGCATGAGTTATTCCCGCTTTCTCCAATCATGGCAAAGCCGGTCGTCCTTGACCAGTCTTTTGACCGTTCGAGCCATCATAGTCTGCCATACCGGCCGCGCCAATCGGTCTACGCCCCGGCTTTGCCGGTCAGGTCTGCGCGAGAGGCGGCGGCTTACGATGGTTGGGGTTGCGCTCCGGGTGAGCGAGGGGTAGACAGGGAGAGGGGATGACTGAAGGAGGGGGGCAGAGAGAGTGCGGAAGCAACCTCCGACACAACCGCATACGACCGGCCTACGATAAGCGCAACCCGTGGAGCTGGCGGGTATCCATTCCCGGAAAAGCTACCCCGCTACGATGCGCCGCGGCGTATACCGGCAAGTCGAGTCCTTTTTCAAGTGGATCAAGCAGTACCTGCGAATAAAGGCTTTCCGCGGAACCTCCGAGAACGCCGTCAAAACCCAGACCTTTATAGCCCTCTGCGTTTACGTGCTTGCGGACACCGTGAAGAAGCGGATCGGACTCGACCAGAGCCACCAAGCAATCCTACGGATATTTATCGTCGGTCTTTTCGAGAGAATACTCATTTTCAGGGCCTTTCTGGATATCCACCCATGAATGGAATGGGCCGATAACCGGTTGTTATTGTTCGACATGGCCGTATGTTGGTGGGGCGGTATTAGGGCATTGTCTCGCCAAGTAGCCGGTTCATCCCTTTCCAATGTTCCGACGTTACCTCATTGGTCGGTACTTTTTCCTGTCGCACAAGCCCCGGTCTCCAGCAAATCCCGATACTCCGGCGTCAGACCCGCCTCGTCGATCACCTTGCGGAACTCGGGCGGCATGGTGGGGGGCGTGTCGAAATCGAGGTGCACCACAAGCCCATCCTTGACCACGGTGTCCTGCAACTCCGCCGAGCCGGTTACTTTGGCATTGGTCTTCACTTCTGCGGCCGAGAGGGCCCGTTCGTACAGCCGCACTTCGTCTATCTTTCCGAAGAAGCAATTGGAGGGGCGTTGGTCCTCGCGACGGCCGACGGCGAACGATCGGTTGCCGGTGACGCGCGGTTTGTCGATCTTCTCGGAGGCCGCTTCTCGCCCGTCGAGATAAAACCTCAGCACCGACCCATCATAGGTCATCGCCAGATGATGCCATTGGTCGAGTTCGAGCACTTCACCGCTGCGGGCCCTGTGGCAGTTCTTCTCGTCTCCGCCGATGTTGAGAAAGCCGGCCGCTTTCTTGCCCTCGACGACAAGCGCGTAATGGCCTTCGACGGCATCGTGGTAGTTCTTGTTGACGATCCATCTTCTCGGGTCGTCTCCTCCAGGATACTCGGTCAGGTAGATCCACGCTTCCACGGTCAACTGCTTCGGGTCGAGCTTGTCGGAATGGGGCAGGGAAGCGAAACTGCCGACTCCGTCGCAAAGAAGGGCCAGTCCCACCTTGCCCTCGCATCGTTGTGAAGGCCCCGGCAGGTTGCCGAACCAGTTGTTGTGCTCGTTACAGGTGGCGATACGGTTTTGGTGCCGGTTGTTGAACTTCATCGGCGGCTGTGCGTTATAGACCACATTATTGGTGATCTCTATGAACCCGCTTCCTTCATCCAGGTAGATGCCGCCACCCGGCAACCCCGGATTATCGTGGATGTGGTTTCCGCGGATGATGGTGCCTGGCATGTTGCCCAAGGTGTAGATCGCGCCACCGTCGCGCAGCGGATGCATGACGTGGTGGATATGGTTGTATTCTATGCAGTTGTTTTTCGCAGGTGTGGGCGTGTCATACTTGAAAGGTATGATATATCCTTCCCATCCTCCGCCGGCGTCCTGCTCCCCCCAGCCCCAGCCGACCGAAATCCCCGAGTAGGGCAACCGACAGATCTCGTTGTGACCGATGATCGTGCTGTCGGTGTATCCTGCGAATACCCCCACGCCGCCCATATACTCCACGCAGCAGTCGTGGATGTAGTTGTTTACCACGGCGTTTCCTTTGACGATCTTCCGATCGTCGTCGGGGTGGTGGTCGTCGCGGGTGACATCCCCGATCTGAATGGCGCTGCCGGATATGTCATAAAAGCGGCAGCCGGCGATGATGTTATTCTGCGAGCCGAACTCGACGTCGATGCCTGCCGCGCCGAGGCGCGTGAACGTGCATCGCTCGAACCGCAAGCCCTTGGCCGCGTGGCAGACGACGTTCGCCGGGCTCTTGATCTGCTCGTTATGGAGCGCGGTGACGTGGTCTCCCCGCCACATCGGCTCCTTCCAGTTCAGCCTGAAATTGGCCTGCACGTTGACGAAGCCGATCTCGCTGGGTTGCAGCCAATCAGCCTCGGTAAACGTGATCCCGACGAAGTGTATGTTTTCGACCGGCTTGTCCAGAGTTCCCCGCAGTTCGACCAGTTTCTCGATCGCCGGCACGACCACCCGCGCCTCGCTCATGTCCTGGCCCGGTTTGGGAAGGTAGTAGACCGTTTTGGCCGCGCGATCAAAATACCATTCGCCCGGATCATCGAGTAGCTCCAGGGCATTTTCGATGTAGCTCGGCGTCTCGATGCGAGCGCCCTCCATGTTTCGGGCATAAGTGAAATGGGGTTGGAGCATGGTGATGCTCGCGTGGTCACCGTCGCGGGTAATGCTTTCGACCTTGCACCGGGTGTGGTTCCAGATCACCTGATAACAGAATTCGATATCCTTCGGGTTTTTCCACTCGGCCATTTCCAAGGCCGTGGTCTTGTAGCCGTCTTTGCCAAAAAGCTCCGCGTCCGGCAACGGTCCTCCGCGTGCCCGCACGGCCCGCACGCCGTCGATGTACAACTGGCGGAAGTTATCCAGGTCGGTTTGGGCTTTCCAGCGGCCATCAGTATCCGGTTGCCATCCGGTGATCGCTTTTCCCCCGCTAATTACCGGCGTTTGGCCGCGCGCGGCGCGATAAACGATCTTGTGGCCGCCGGTGCCGGAATCCTGTGATTCGAAGATGAGCGTTTCCCGGAGCGTGTAGACGCCGCCATGGAGTATAACCACGATATCGTCGGTCATGTTCTGATTGATCTTGCGGACCGCGTCTCGTGCCTGCCGGAGGGTGGCGAACGGTTTGGCCGCCGTGCCCGGGTTGTCGTCGTTACCGTCGGGGGCGACATGAAGGGTACGAGCGGTGGTCCTGGCGGAGTCGGCTTTCGCGGACCAGGTTCCGAAGACCGCGATGAGGGCGACGGCGATAAGCAAGAGCGGATCGCGAAGGCGGGGCATTATCGTCTCCGATGCGGTGGGGCGGTTTCTAGGGTGGCAGTGCCACGAGAGATTACTTCTTTCTATCGTTACAGGGGTTGCCTGGCGACTCATGTTGGCCTTCCATCGCACCACTTCCAACGAGCGGTGAGACGCTTACGGCCAATTTCGCGGAGCCAGCCCGGCGTTTCTGGAGACCGTAAACCATCTACGGGCTACATGAGCGCAGTCTATCCTCTGATCCCGGCCTGTTCAAGAAAGCAATTGAGCATGCCCCGCGTGCGATCACGGCTCCCAATCCTGATGAGTCATTGTCGCCGGGCGGGCCTGAGGCGGACTAGTGTTCGCATGTCATCCGTATTCTGTCGCGACCTTCCTTTTTGCAACGAATAATCATATTCGCGTTCGCCTTCCCGGATTGTTTGGCGAGCCCCACGTTTCACACACCGCCCTTGCCGAAAGTGGTACTTAAGAGGAGACGGATTCTGTCGGCTGGCATAAAGAAGGCACCCACTCGTCTCAAGAATAGCATCAATAGCGACCTTGGAATTATAACCAAGAAGCAATTAATCGAGCTTTATCAACTGGGTCGGTCAACACTTGTCGGATAGGCACGAATGCAGATTCGCAAAAGCTTTTTTCACATCTTCTGGGAGTTCTTTGCGGAGAGCCTTGGTCAGGACTTTCCTTGTTTCGGCCTTGAGTGTTCTAATTGCATCCCCCTCATTAACCTGAAACCCATTCCCTTTCTTGCCTTTTTTTAGTTTTATGGGTATCTCAGTGCTATCGAAAAGTTCATCGAGGTCGGATGGGCGAAATATACCAGGTTCACTATACAAATAACCTTCGATACCGGCTTTGCGGACATCGGTTTTGGCGTAGATATCGAAGCGATACCCCAAAGCGGCCTTCGGCCGCAACCAAATAGTTTTTGAACAGTGCCTCTAGCAAAAGTGGCGTTCTGGCCTGACCATGGTTGTTATCTACGCAGCCGTGGAAAGGAGAACGCCGTGGATCATTT
>JAAYCU010000171.1 GCA_012729595.1 Phycisphaerales bacterium | reverse complement strand
AGGTTGCGGCTCAGCCGCTACCTTGGGAATCCATCACGACCAACTCCCCTCAATCCCAACGGGATTGCGTACGAGCACCCTGCGGGCAAGAAACAGCGGCCCCCGTGCCGCCGCCCGATTCGAAACGTAATTGACCCACCCACCCGGTGCAATGCGTGCAACTCTCGGCAAGCCCTCAAGAACAAGCAGAACAGTAAATCCCGGAAGGGATAACGGAATGAAGCCCCGGATGAAGCGCAGCGCAATCCGGGGTCGGGTGATTCTCTGCGAATAGCAAGCCCCCCCCACGGGGGTGGCGGAAATATCCGTCACCCTTACAGGGTTTATCGGTTGGGGGGCAACATGCCCCCGGGTTGCGCTCCGCTCCACCCGGGGCTATCCTCCCAGGCCCCCGCCGGGGCCAAACGCACCACGACCACAAGCCCCCTCAACACAGCGCCTTCTCAAATCCCGAGCGAAAGGTGCGAAACTTCGTCAACAGCGCACCGCCCGATTCAGGACGTAATAGCCCCACCCGCCCGGCGTGATGCGTGCATCTCTCGGCATGACACCCATGCTATCCAACGCCGACCTGAGTCGAGAAATACTAACTGCGTCCCTGTTTCACACCTGCGTCCCCGTTTCACACCTTCGTTTCACACCTGAGTCGAGAAATACTAACGGCGTCCCCGCTTGTTCCACCGGAAAAAGTCTGTGCTGCACTTGTGCAACTTCAGTAGCAGGCATGATAACATTGGATCAGATTTGTTATCATAGCACCAATGATCGCGGAGATTGCCGCAAGGATGATCTTATCAGCATTACGCTTAACTAAACCGGGGCTATCGATTCTGTGTTTTGCTATAATAATTGTGTAATGCCTGCTCCAATCATGAAATGCATAGGCAAACCAAAAGACATAAAGGCCGAATAGAATTGCGAAGAGCACAACATGAAAGCGTGAACCTGACTTCAGGCCCGACTGTCCCAACAAAACAATAGACGCTCCCATAGCTCCTCCAATCACAACGGGATGAAGTAGCCAAGATAAGGGACGCCGGCAACGGATAAGAACCGATTTTATTTTCTCGAATAGGCCCCTTGATTCCGGCGTGTCTTCAGCAATAGAAAGCCAGATTGTGTAATGTAACATGTCCAAGCATATATACGGTCGTTGACCATGAATGTGAATATCATAAATCTGTTCTTTCTTTAGTTCGGTCAATTCGTTGATATCATCGAGAATCATGTTCTCCACGCGAATCTCTATCGCTTCGCATGTCCCCTTAAGAATGTCAATGATCTCCTCAATGTCGCCCAAATACAACCTCACCGGCTTGATTGTCTCGTGGTATGATTGTACCATCCTCTTCATTTCGTCCCCCTTGTCCAACAATGGCTATACAATCTATGTTCCATACTATCTGACGGAGCGCGGTGCGAAACCGGGACGCACCTAGTTTTAAGGGATCCTCGCGTCATAAGCCACCGGACGCAGTAAAAAGCAACAATTCCTTGCCGGCTCGACCACTGACGGGTTCCCGGGTACCGGCCGGTTATTTGATATCACCCACATTTCGCCCGCCGAGGGAAAGCGTATCCAAAGCGCGGCGTATATGCAAGAAAAATACGCCTGCATAGATGAAATTTTCATGAAATTGAAGGAAGTAGCGGTCAGTCATCAGCGGTCCCCGGTTGGCGCGTCTGCTCTTCATCGTCGCCCCGTCCCTCCATCTCCCCATCCCCCGCTCTCATCTGCTCCGCTTTCCCCCGCCCCAACGGTTCACCCCAACGTGTTTTATGTATGATCAACCGCCCGCGCTGATCCCGCGCGCCGGAGGAACTCCAATGACCTCGACCAACAACCCCGCATTCTCCTTTCCACACCCCCTCTCGACTTGCTCCGGCCAAGCCGCTCTCAGTTTATCTGTGACTCGCCCCGTCGCCATAGCCATGGAGCGTCGGCGACCGTGCTCAGATTTTTAAAAAGCGCCAAACGAAGCCAATTCTCTTGGATAAGGCGGGACCGCCTTCACGGCGAGAGAAATAATATTGATAGCGGACACTTCCTTATGCTCGACATCACGGGGCAACACCATGCCCCCCATGATCCGGCTCCTGTCAACGCACAACTCCATATCCGACGAAGCCACGCCAAGGATTGGACAAAACCGTTCGAAAACTGTACAAAGAAACGCTGCGTGACATGAATTATCAATGGTATTTGTGGACATTCAGCTTACGAACAGGCCGCCTCGGACTGGGGTGCGAGACAGACAGGACGGCCGCTCGATAAATCCTTTGGGGTAAATCCTTTCCATGCTCTACAGCCACGTTTTCCTCGAATCCCTCGGCTACGAACTGGCCCCCAACGTGGTCAGCTCAGCCGACCTGGAGCAGCGCCTGGCCCCGCTCTATCGGCAGTTGAAGATACCCTCCGGCCAGATCGAGGCCCTGACCGGCGTACGCGAACGCCGCTGGTGGGACGCCCGGCAGAGCATGTGCGACGGGTCGATCCAGGCCGGGCGCAAGGCCCTCGACGCCGCCGGCCTGCCCGCCGAGGAAATCGGCATGCTCATCTACGCCGGCGTCTGTCGCGACCAACTCGAGCCGGCCACCGCCTGTGCCGTCGCCGACGGCCTGCGCCTTTCCGGCCAAGCGGAAATCTACGACGTATCCAACGCCTGCCTCGGCGTCATCAACGGCATGATCCAGGTGGCCAACGCAATAGAGCTCGGCCGGATACGGGCCGGCATGGTCGTCTCCTGCGAGTCGGCCCGGCAGATCGTGGAGATGACCATCGAGCGCATGATAAGCCGCGGCGACATGAACACCTTTCGCCGCTGCCTGGCCACTATGACCGGCGGATCGGGCGCGGTGGCCGTCGTGCTTACCGACGAATCCATCACGCACGGCGGACATCGCCTGCTCGGCGGCATGGTCCGCAACGCCGCCCGCTTCCACCCGCTCTGCCGCTGGGGCCCGGATACCGGCATCCCGGCCACCGCGCCGATGGTCATGGACACCGACGCGCCGGCCGTCCTGGAAAACGGCGTCGCCCTCGGCCAGCAGACCTGGCGCGACTTCCTGGCCGAACTCGGCTGGACCAACGACCACGTCGATCGCGTCATCTGCCATCAGGTCGGCACGGGCCACCGCCTGGCCATCCTGAACGCCATCGGCCTGCCGCCGGACCGCGATTTCTCGACCGTCGAGTTTCTCGGCAACATCGGCACCGTGTCCCTACCCATCACCGCGGCCATCGCCGAGCAGCGCGGCTTCCTCCAGAGCGGCCAGCGGGTCGCCTTCCTGGGCATCGGCAGTGGATTGAATTGTCTTATGCTTGGTTTGGAGTGGTAATCGGCAAATATGGCCTTCGACATCGAACCATATCGGCGTCTGTATCCGTTCGGAAGCCATTGGCTCGACCTCGATGGGCTTCGCTATCACTATCTCGACGAAGGGCACGGCCAACCCGTCGTTTTCGTCCACGGCAACCCGACCTGGTCGTTCTACTTCCGCGAACTGGTCAAGAATCTGCGAAACGATTATCGCTGCATCGTGCCCGACCATATCGGTTGCGGCCTGTCCGACAAGCCCGGCGACAATCGATATTCCTACGTGCTCCAGCGGCGGATCGACGATCTGGAACAACTGCTCGATCATCTCGACGTGCGTGAAAAGGTGACCTTGGTTCTGCACGATTGGGGCGGGGCGATCGGCATGGGCTGGGCATTGCGCCGACCGGAGAGACTGGCTCGGCTGGTCCTGCTCAACACCGCCGCCTTTTTGATGCCGGCGACCAAGCGATTGCCGTTCAGCCTGTGGTTCGTGCGTAACCTGCGCGGCCTGTCCGCTCTGGCCGTCCGTGGGTGCAACGGCTTTGCCCGGCCGGCGACCTTCATGGCCTGCCGAAAGCCCATGGCTCCGGAGATTCGCGCCGCTTATTGCGCCCCTTACGATTCCTGGCAAAATCGCATCGCCACCCTGCGTTTCGTCCAGGACATCCCGCTCAAGCCCGGCGACCCGAGTTACCCGACCGCCCGCTGGATCGACGAGCGCCTGGCCGACATCGAGGGTACCCCCATGCTGATCTGCTGGGGCGAGCATGATTTCGTTTTCGATCATCATTTTCTCGACGAGTGGCGGAGACGTTTCCCGCAGGCCGAGGTGCATACCTTCCTCGACGCCGGCCATTATGTTCTCGAGGACGCGGGCGACCGGATCGTACCCCTCGTTCGCGGATTCCTGCGGGACTACCCGCTCGACGAGGTTCAGCCATGAGCGCCGCGACGGTCAACATCGCCGCCGCTCTGTCGACGATGGCCGACCGCTATCCGGACAAAAAGGCGGTCGTCTGGACGGCCGGCCGTGATTCGACCGGAAATCCGCGTTATGCGCACCTGACCTTCCGCGAGCTGGAGCGCATGGCCGACGGTTACGCCCGGGGCCTGCGGGCGGCGGGGCTGGAGCGCGGCATGCGCACCTTGCTGATGGTGCGCCCGGGCGCTGATTTCTTCGCCCTGACCTTCTCCTTGTTGAAAATCGGTGCGGTGCTGGTCCTGATCGATCCGGGCATGGGCCCGCGCAACATGGCTCGCTGCCTGACGGATATCGACGTGCAGGCGTTCATCGGCGTGCCCGCCGCCCATGTGTTTCGCAAGCTCTATCCGCGAACCTTTCGCTCCGTACGACTCGCGGTGACCGCCGGACGACGCTGGTTCTGGGGCGGCTATCGGTTACCGGATATCCTTGTCGATGCTCCCCATACTTCCCCGCCCGCGTCCACCCGCGCCGACGAACCGGCGGCCATCCTCTTCACCAGCGGCAGCACCGGGCCGGCCAAGGGCGTTCTCTACGAACACGGCATCTTCGACGCCCAGGTGTGCTACCTCCAATCCTGCTACGGCTATGGACCGGAGGAGGTCGATCTGCCTACTTTTCCGTTGTTCGCCCTGTTCGACGCCGCTCTGGGCATGACCGCGGTGATACCGGAAATGGACTTCACCCGCCCGGCCGCCGTCGATCCGGTAAAAATCCTTCGCACGATCGCCGATCACGGCTGCACCCACATGTTCGGCTCGCCCGCGCTGCTCAACCGGATCGCCCGCTTCGGACATGAACACGGCGTCCGCCTGAACACGATTAAACGGGTCATTACCTGCGGCGCGCCGATCACGCCCGCCCTGCTGGAATCCTTGCACAAGTTGCTGCCCGACGATGCGGAGATATTCACGCCCTATGGAGCGACCGAGGCGTTGCCGGTGGCCTCCATCGGCAGCCGGGAGATTCTCGCCGAAACGCGGGCCCAGACCGAACAAGGTAAAGGCACCTGCGTCGGCCGGCCTCTGCCCGGTATCGAAACGCAAATCATCGAACTGACCGATGAGCCGATCGCGGACTGCTCGCGGGTAAAGGTTCTGCCGACGGGACAGATCGGCGAGATCGTGGTCAAAGGCTCCATCGTTACGCGGGAATACTACGCCAGACCCGGCCCCACCGCCCTGGCTAAAATTCAAGATAACCAGGCCGTCTGGCACCGCATGGGCGATGTCGGCTATCTCGATGAACGCGGGCGCCTCTGGTTCTGCGGCCGAAAGGCCCATCGCGTACAAAGCGAACAGGGCACACTTTTTACCGTGCCCTGCGAGGCCATTTTTAATCAACATCCCCGGGCATTTCGCTCCGCTCTGGTCGGCGTAGGCGAAGCGCCGCGACAAAAACCGGTGATCTGTATCGAGCTTGTCCCCGAAGACGATCGGGGTAATCTCGAACAACTTACCGATGAACTGCTGGCCTTGGGCGCGGCCCATGAACACACTCGTTCTATCCAGACCGTTTTATATCATCCCTCGTTTCCGGTGGACGTACGCCATAACGCCAAGATTTTTCGCGAAAAGCTGGCCGACTGGGCCGCGGAGCAGTTGTCATGAACGAACAGTCGACAGATCGCGGGCAACCCTTGAAAGCCCTGGTCACCGGTGGCGGAGGGTTTCTCGGCCGGGCTATTGTCGTGCAACTGCTGGAGCGAGGCTATCAGGTAAGTAGTTGCTCGCGCGGCCGCTACCCGGAAATCGAGCGGTTGGGCGTGCAGGTCACGCAGGTCGAATTGACCGATGCCGAGGCGGTACGCGCCGCCTGCCGGGGCAAGGACGTGGTCTTTCATGTCGCGGCCAAGGCGGGGGTCGGAGGCACCTACGAGGAGTATGCGCGGCCCAACGTACGCGGCACGGAGAATATCATCGCCGCCTGCCGGGCCGAGGGGGTCTCGCGGCTGGTCTATACCAGTTCGCCGAGCGTCGTCTTCAACGGCCGCGACATGGAAGGGGTTGATGAATCCGTACCTATCCTCGGTCGCCGTTGCTCCCCGTACAGCCTGACCAAGGCGGTCGCAGAACGGATAGTCCTGGCGGCCAACGGGCCGGGTTTGCGGACGATCGCCGTGCGGCCTCATTTGATCTGGGGACCACGGGATACCCATATCGTGCCGCAGATCATCGCCCGGGCGAGAGCCGGAAAATTGCGTATCATCGGGCGTGGACACAACCTCGTCGATACGACCTATGTGGACAACGCCGCCGAAGCCCATCTGATGGCCGCCGAAGCCCTGGGAAAAAATCCCGCTGCCGCCGGAAAAGCTTTCTTCATCGGCCAAGGTGAACCGATCATGCTCTGGGACATGATTAATCGGATTCTGGCCGCCGCCGACTTGCCTCCGGTCCATCGTCGGGTACCCTATCCGCTGGCCTGGATGACCGGGGCGGTCCAGGAACTGGTCTATCGCTGGCTCAAACTGGACGGCGAACCCTGGATGACCCGGTTTCTGGCCAATACCCTGGCGACCGCCCATTGGTTCGATATTTCTGCTGCCCGCCGCGAACTTGGTTACGAACCGCGGGTTTCGGTGGCCGAGGGGCTGGCCCGTCTGGCCGCTTGGCTGCGTGAATTCGGAGATAAACGCTGAGGGTGCTTGGGGAGAAATGATGGAAACGAAACTGAATCAGATCGAGCGGCGGGTTCTCGGGGTGCTGATGGAGAAGGCCCTGACCCAGCCGGACTATTACCCCATGACCGTCAATGCCGTCGTCATCGCCTGCAATCAGAAATCCAACCGCGATCCGGTCATGGATCTTGATGAGTTGGCCGTCCTGGACACGCTCGAAAGTTTCAAACGGCGTGGGCTGGTCGGCCAGGTTCTGCCCGCGCCGGGCGCCCGGGTCGATCGTTACAAGCATCTGGCCGAGAGTTGTTGGGGTTGGTCCGCTCGGCAACGGGCCATCATGACCGAATTGCTGCTTCGCGGACCACAGACCATCGGCGAGCTGCGGACCCATGCCTCGCGCATGATCGATTTCGAGAGTCTGGATATCGTCAATAACGTGCTCGAAACGCTGATGACCGGCGAGTCGGTCTGGGTCGCGGCCATGCCCCGCGAGCCCGGCCGCTCGGCCATTCGCTACACCCACCTGCTTTATCCCGAGGGTGAACAAATGCCTGCCGCGGCCTTGCTGGCAGCGATTCCGACTCCCGTCGCGTCGCTGCCGGGCTCGCATGTGGAATCTGATCGGCTTGCGGCCCTCGAAAAGCAGGTAGCCGATTTGCATGAAACCTTGGTGGAATTAACCAGCCGACTGGACCGTCTCGAAGGCCGTTAAACCCTGTTTTTCGGCAAGAATTGCGCATTCTCCATTTTGGGGGAGGATTTTTGGTGGAGAACGGACCGGTAAGGTTGACGATGAACCCCATACGACTAAACTCCCCCTGAGGTATGTATGAAGAAGCGACTACTGCTAAGCGCGATTCTGCTGCCCGTAATGGTCAGTTGTGAGCATTCGGGGCGGATTATTGACCCCCTGCCACCCCCGGTGGTTTTTGTTGAACCTAGCGCCCCCGCCTCGCCTCGTCCAGCGCCTACCCCGCCCGCCCCACGATCGGTTCGACCGATTCGGGGAGCCACCATCGTGGTCGACCCCGGCCACGGGGGCAAGGACACCGGCGCGCTGGGACGCGGCGGAATGAACGAAAAGGAAATAGTTTTATCCGTAGGCCTGCAGGTCGCCCGCCAGCTCGAGGCCCGCGGGGCTACCGTGATAACTACTCGCACGACCGATCGGTTTATTGAATTATCCGACCGGGCCGCAATCGCCCAACGCTCCCGAGCCGATCTATTCGTTTCCATCCATGCTGATGCCGCGCCCAACAACCATAACGCATCCGGCTTTTCCGTGCATATTTACAACCGGGCCTCGCTGCAGAGCCAGAAGGCCGCTTACGCCATTCTGAACGCGGTCAAGCGGGCTGGCATCGAAACCCGCGGCATTTACCGTGGTAATTTTTATGTGCTACGCGAACACAGCCGACCGGCCGTTCTTATCGAGTGCGGTTTTCTCACCAACGCCGGAGACCGCCGCTTATTAAATGATCCCGCCCATCGGCAACGTCTGGCGTCCCTCATTGTCGAAGGCATCGCCGACTATTTCGGTCAATGAGTCCGCCCAGGCCCAGACCCGCTATACAACAGTAAACCCTCCAGGAACACCAGAAAAAAATCCGTATAACAGCCTTTCTGGTTACCTGCCGACCTAGCCCGTTTCGACTTGGCGACTAAGCCTTGCCCGCCCGTTTGGCCTTGACCGCTGGGGCCAGATCGATACCGAGTTCGTCGAGCTGTTTGGGATCAACCTCACCCGGGCATTCAGTAAGTGGGCAGAAAGCTTTCTGCGTCTTGGGGAACGCGGTCACGTCGCGAATGCTGTCGGCACCGGATAGCAGCATGGCAATACGGTCCAGGCCCAGGGCCAGGCCGCCGTGCGGCGGCGCGCCGTACTGTAACGCCGTCAGCAAATGCTCGAACTTGCGATGAGCCTCCTCCTCGCTTATGCCCAACAGCTTGAACATCCGTTTCTGCAAGTCCATATCGTGGATACGGACCGACCCGCTGCCCAGCTCAACGCCGTTCAGTACTGAATCATAGCTTTTCGCACGCACCGCTCCCGGGTCGCTATCGAGTTTGTCGAGATCCTCCGTGTGGGGCATGGTGAACGGATGGTGCAGGAAGGACCAGTGGTTGGCCTGATCGTCCCACTCGAAAAAGGGCATATCCACGATCCAGAGAAACTCCCAGCGATCTTTGGGAATCATGTTCCTCCGTTCAGCCAGGGTTGTTCGCAACCAATTCAGATGTTTGCACACGTCAGCGAATCGCCCGACGGCAAAGCAAAGCAGATCGCCGATCTTGGCCCCGGTTGCCTCAATCAACTGGCCCACGGTCTGGCCGGTAAAGAACTTGGCAATCCCAGTCTGCAACTCGGGCTTACCGTCCGCACCGGCCATCACCTTGCATAAAGGCAAACCGCCCGCCCCGATACCCTGAATCTCCGCGGTCAGCCCGTCGGTTTCCTTGCGGGGCATTTCCGCGCCGCCGGGTAGGCAAATCGCCTTTACCATCTGGCCCTTTTCGACCGCCTCTCGAAAGATCTTGAACTCGCTACGGCCGGCGACCTCGGTCACGTCGAGCAGCTTCATTTCATAGCGGACATCCGGCTTATCTGATCCATAATCGCGCATAGCGTCGTCGTAGGGCATTCGCCGGAAAGGCACCGGCACCTCGACGCCCGCCACTTCCCTCCACACGTGGGCCAGCGAACGTTCGACCACATCCAAGATGTTGTCCACATCAACGAAGGCCATTTCCAAATCTACCTGAGTAAACTCCGGCTGACGGTCGGCCCGCAAATCCTCGTCACGGAAACAACGGGCGATCTGCATATAGCGATCCAGCCCGCCGATCATGCATAACTGCTTGAACAACTGCGGTGACTGCGGCAGAGCATAAAACTGACCCGGGAACACCCGCGAGGGAACCAGGTAATCGCGGGCTCCTTCAGGCGTGGATTTGGTCAGGATCGGCGTCTCGATCTCCAGAAATCCTTCCCGGTAATAAAACCCGCGAAACGACTGCAGGATTTTGTGCCGGGTAATCAGAGCCTGTTGCATAGGCCTTCGGCGCATATCCAGGAAGCGATACTTGAGCCGCAAATCCTCATTAGCCTCAACATGGTCGGCGACTTCAAAAGGCGGGGTAAGCGATTTGCTGAGGATATTCACCTCATGCACACTGAGCTCGATCTCACCTGTTGGAAGTTTAGGATTGACGTTCTCGCCTCGACTGATAACCTCGCCACGGACGGCCACCACGTCCTCCTTGCGGAGGGTACGGGCAATTTTGGTGGCTTCGGGATCGGTATCCACGTTGAACCGGCATTGTGTTAGCCCGCCCCGGTCGCGCAAGTCAATAAAAACCAGATTCTCCCCATGGTCGCGATAATTATTAACCCAACCGGCGAGAATAACCTCTTTTTTACCTACGTCGGCAGCTCGCAACGTTCCACAGTCACAGGTTCGCTTGTTGTAACTGATCGCCACAATTCTTCTCCTAAGGCCGCAACGGTGACGGCACCAAATACATCTAAGATTTACTTATTTCTATTCTTCCAACACTGGATAGCTGATAGAGTAGTGACACAATATTCGGCGACGCACCTAAACACCTTAGCAAAAAGCACTTATCGCCGACAGGCGAGGGTGGCGGGGAAAGTATTGCCCCGGCGACCGATAATTTCACTGTACAGTGAAACCATCCGGTCGCCGATCTTCCTCCCATTCTGGCCTGAAAGAGTGGTCATGAGGGCTTATATTAGCTTGCCTTCTATTCCTTCGCAATACGCAGGGGATAATTTGAATAAGCCTTATCCGGGCAAGCCCTTGATTCATATGCCGGCTGGCGGCATAATATCCAATTCGCCCCAAGGGTCGGCACAAGGCCGTGGTTCAGTAGCGGGACTTCCCAAGGGGCTTCCTCCGGTTCGCGGAGCGGACCGGATCAAGGTAATGGTGTTTTGTTTTTCGTAGAATGAGGTAGCAACGCGACATGGGTTTCAAGAAGTGGACCGCTTCGGTAGAACAATTGCGAGCGGATGCGCGGCACAATAGCAAGCTGGTCGCTAAGTTTGTCAATTGCATGATGCTGGCCGGCAAAAAAAGCGTGGCTATGCGCGTTTTTTATGACGCACTGGACATCATATCCAAGAAAATAAAAGACGCTCAGCCAATCGAGGTTTTCGAAACGGCGCTCAATAACGTCAAGCCTGAAATTGAAGTCCGGAGCCGACGGGTCGGCGGGTCGAACTATCAGGTGCCTATCCCGGTTAACCGTCGTCGTCAGCAATCGTTGGCCATCCGTTGGATACTTGAGGCCTCTCGAGGTCGCAAGGGGAAACCCATGTGCGAAGCCTTGGCCCAGGAACTGGTTGACGCCTACAAGCGTGAGGGAACGGCCATGACTACCCGTGAAAACGTGCACCGCATGGCCGAGGCCAACAAGGCATTCTCCCACTTTGCGTGGTAATTGCCTGATTTGCAGCTATACTCGCCCCAAGCGGCTAAACGACGCCGCTTGGGGCTTTTTAATGCGCTCCTATCCGAGCATAGATATTGCCAGACCTTTTCCACACGTGCACTTTTGACTATGCTCTCAACACGACAAACACTGCGCTATTAAAGATTTCAGATAGTGACCCAAAGCGGCCTTCGGCCGCAACCAAATAGTTTTTGAACAGTGCCTCTAGCAAAAGTGGCGTTCTGGCCTGACCATGGTTGTTATCTACGCAGCCGTGGAAAGGAGAACGCCGTGGATCATTT
>JAAYCU010000170.1 GCA_012729595.1 Phycisphaerales bacterium | reverse complement strand
TATTACTCGTTGCTCGATTGGCACCATCCGGACTACACCGTGGACTGTTGCCATCCCATGCGCGACAACCAGGAGGAGCGGGCGAAGAATCAAGACCGTGATATGAGGCGTTATGTGGATTATGTCGAGAACCAGTTGGGTGAACTGCTTACTCAATTTGGCCCTATTGACTGTTTGTTTGTCGACTTTTCGTTTCCTGGCGAAGACGGTAAGGGTCGCACCGACTGGCAGTCCGAACGCCTGCTCAAGGTTATCCGCAAGCTGCAGCCTGGTTGCCTGATTAATGATCGTCTTGATTTGCTCGATCATCCTGACGGTTGGGACTTTCGCACGCCCGAGCAGTTTATGCCGCGCTGTTGGGTCAGCGTGGACGGGGTGCGCGTACCTTGGGAGACCTGTCAGACGTTTAGTGGCTCCTGGGGTTATCATCGTGACGAGAACACCTGGAAAAGCCCTCGACAGCTTGTAGCCATGCTAATCGAGACAGTCAGCAAGGGCGGTAACCTGTTACTCAATGTAGGCCCGACCGCCCGGGGGCTGTTCGATGCTCGGGCTCTGGACCGACTTTCCGCTATTGGAGAATGGATGAAGCTCCATGGGCGTTCCATTGTTGGCTGTACCGCCGCGCCGGAGGAATTCAAGACGCCCGAGAATTGTCTTCTTACATACAATCCCAAGACTCGCCGGCTTTATTTGCACGTACTGGTCTGGCCTGCGGGCAAACTGCATTTCGATGGTCTGGCCGGCAAGGTGACCTATGCACAGTTGCTGAATGATGCCAGCGAGGTTCAGTTTCGTCATAAGAGATTCGGAGAGGCTTGGATGTCCGGCCCACTTGAAGACGGTATAGTGGCTTTTGATCTGCCGGTCCACCCGCCAGACGTTTGCGTGCCGGTTATTGAGCTATATCTGAAGTGAACAGGTATGTTGGGCGTTGGCTGTGTAGGCGTATCATGCAAGTCTGCGGACCACCTCGCCGCCTGATTCTGGAATCCTCTGGATAGTGTGCGTGGACTGCCGGCCTTCGGGGAAGCGGTTTGTCATCCACGTTGCGAACGTTATTCAACTGTTACGCTTTTGGCCAGGTTCCTGGGTTTATCCACGTTGCAGCCCCGCATGACGGCCGCATGATAGGCGAGTAACTGCAGCGGGACCACGGTCAAGATGGGTTGCAGCGGTTCGGGTACGTCCGGGACGTAGAACACGTGCTCGGCCACTTGTTGGATGAAGGTATCTCCCTCGGTGGCGACGGCCAGGATTTTCCCTCCTCGGCTGCGGACTTCCTCGATATTCCCGAGTACTTTTTCGTATTGATTACCGCGGGTGGCGATGAACACCACGGGCATGCCCTCGCTAATTAAGGCGATCGGGCCGTGTTTCATTTCGGCCGCGGGCATGCCCTCGGCGTGGATGTAGCTGATTTCCTTAAGTTTCAAGGCCCCCTCCAGGGCGATGGGGTAGTTGTAGCCACGGCCGAGAAACAGCCAGTTGTTCCGATCGATGTATTGTTCGACGGCCGTCCGGATCGTGTCGGATTGTTCGAGCACGTGGTTGACTTTATCCGGAATGGTGGCCAGATGGGCGATCAGGATCTGGGCCTCGGCCTGCGAAAGAAACCGCCGCCGGCCCAACTGAATGGCCATCATGGTCAGCACGGCCACCTGTGAGGTGAAAGCCTTGGTGCTGGCCACCCCGATTTCCGGGCCGCAATGCAGATAGACGCCGGCGTCGGCCTCTCGGGCAATCGTGCTGCCCACCGAGTTGACCACGCCGAGGACCATGGCCCCTTTCTCGCGGGCCTCGCGGAGGGCGGCCAGGGTGTCCGCGGTCTCGCCGGACTGGCTGATCGCGATCACCACGGTTCCGAAGTCCACCAGCGGGTTCCGATAGCGGAATTCGCTGGCATATTCGGTTTCCGCGGGCAGTTTGGCGATATCCTCGAAGAGGTATTCGCCGACTAGCCCGGCGTGCCAGGCCGTGCCCTGGGCCGTGAAGATGATCCGTTTGGCCTTCGCCAGGTCTCGGGAGAACTGGGCAATGCCGCCAAGGTGAATGGTCCCCTCGCGTTCGTGGAGACGGCCGCGAAGTGTGTTGGCCAGGGATTGCGGTTGTTCGTGAATCTCCTTGACCATGAAATGCTCGTGGCCGTTCAGTTCGATCTGATCGAGCGAAAACTCGACTTCATGCACCTCCTTGGTCACCGGCAGGGCGTCGAGGGTCATGGTCCGGAACCCCTCCCGGCTCAGCACGGACATTTCGCCGTCCGAAAGATAGATGACCTGGGTGGTATGCTCGACGATGGCCGACGCGTCGGAGGCGATGAGATATTCGTTGTCGCCAATCCCGAGAATCAGCGGGCTGCCCTTGCGGGCGACGACGATGCGGTCCGGTTCGTCGGCGGCTATGACCGCGATACCGTACGTGCCTTGGACCTGCAACAGGGCGTTGCGAACGGCCTGTTCCAGGTCGCCTTCGTAAAAGTGTCCGATCAGCAGGGCCAGGATTTCGGTATCCGTCTCCGTGCGACAGGTAATATGCTGCTGGGCCAGGAAGGTGCTCAAGGCCCGGTAGTTCTCGATGATCCCATTGTGGACCAGGGCGATGCGTCCATCGTCGCTGACGTGGGGGTGGGCGTTGTGCTCGGTAGGGGCTCCATGGGTGGCCCAGCGGGTGTGGGCAATGCCGATGGTCGCGTCGCCCCCCTCGGGTCCAAGCTTGGATTCAAGGGCGGTAATCCGTCCGACGGATCGGGTAATGCTCAGGCTATGCCCTTCGAGCACGGCCAGGCCGGCCGAGTCATAGCCGCGATATTCCAATCGCTTCAGGCCCTCGATAAGAATCGGCCGGGCTTTCTTGAGTCCTATATACCCCACGATTCCACACATGGAAACACCTCGATCATCGAAAATCCCGCTGGGGAGTGTATCTACAGTCCTATTGAATTATCGGCAATCCATAGTGCGCAATCAACTTGTGGTATTTCTACCGTTCTTGTATGCAATTGTACTCAGAGACACCGTGTTCGATAATTTTGAAATAAGGCACAAAACGGATTTGTCGGGAAGCCAAGAAACAGGGATTCACCGTGTATAGAGTAACGTAATGAAGTCATTCCAGCTATATCGGCCGAGGTGTCCGAGTTGCCACTCCCCGTCAACTTCGGTGGATACCGGGCGATTGTCAAATCTATGGCGTCTTCCTTTTGCCCTAATCAGCGGCTTGATTCTATTTCCACTGTGCAGAATCGGATATCGTTGTCGTATCTGTTCATCCCGATTCTTGCCGTCTACGCCTTAGGGGCAATTCAAACGCGGCTCAAGATCTTTAACGGTAGCGTAGTCTGAGACGGTGGTTCAATCCATTCGTGGATCTTCACTTATCGCGGGCTGACGGTCAGGTCCATCGCCTCCAGTATAGCGTCGAGGTAAGCCAGGCCGATCTGACGCTTGCCCGCAAGGAATTCGTACACGGCGGATTCGGGAATGGTATCACAGTAAACCCGTGCTTCTTTCCATAACCGATGCCCGGATATGCCCCGGCGATTGATCTCCGCCAGGATTGCGGCACGAAGCGGACTTTCCCGCGGCTTGACGATCCTGCCATCGACTTCCCGTACCACCCGGTTGCATGGCCCAACACGCTCGGGAATGTCCGACGTATCGACAGGCTCATCCGCTCGACTCGCCAGCCGGGCCAATTCGGCGGTGGTTGTACGGCGGATGTTCTTAGCGGATTTCCGCACCATGTGCCGATCACGCAATTTCCGATTCATAGCGTTACATGTATACTACCGTTATCAGTAGGCGTCAACCTGCTGAACGAAGTTGTCGCCGGTTTGTCGTTATCATACTTTTTATGTCGGGAGCGTACATGCCTGTCCGAATACGAGAGGGAATCCATCTTATCGACTTTCCCTCCATAAACGGCTAGATTAGCAAAGAAGGCTCCCTATGGTTGGTCCGTGATGGGGCATTTGCGTTTTTTGAGGTAGAGTCGCTTGTTGTCAGGCAGCGTACAGGACCGTGGGCATTTGTTGACCGAACAGCGGAACGAAGGCAGTCGGGCGATCGATTGCATGCCCGTAGCCGATGGTTTCGATCTGATGAACGCCGAGGATCGGGGCATTGCTCTGGCCGTCGCCGAGGCGAAACCTGCCATCGTGCGGGCGATTGAGCTGGTGGTGAATGCCTTTCGAGCGGATGGCCGACTGATTTACGTTGGGGCGGGGACCAGCGGCCGGCTGGGGGTGATCGATGCTTCCGAATGTCCGCCGACGTTTCTGGTACCTCCCGAGATGGTGCAGGGAGTCATTGCCGGCGGGCCGGAAGCCATGTTCCGCAGCCAGGAATTCGCCGAGGACAGCGCACAATCAGGAGCCGATGAAGTGGACCGCAGATCGGTCGGGCCGAACGACGTTGTTTTCGGCATTGCCACCGGCGGGACCACACCTTTCGTGCATGGCGCCCTGGAGCGGGCCAAGCAGCGGGGGGCGAAGACCGTTTTCCTGGCCTGCGTTCCTCGCGAACAGGTCGAGGATCAAGCCGAGGTGTCCATTCGGGTATTAACCGGTCCGGAAGTTATTACCGGTTCGACACGACTGAAGGCGGGGCTGGCCACCAAGATGGTGTTAAACATGATTACCACCCTGTCGATGGTACAGATCGGCAAGGTCTATGAAAACCTCATGGTGGACGTTAATGCCCAGTCCTGTAGCAAGCTGGTGGACCGGGCCTTGCGTATCATCGGCACGCTCACCGGTTTGGATCGGAAGGCCGGCCAGGAACTTATGAATCGTGCCGGCGGCAACGTTAAGACTGCTCTGGTTATGCACCGTAAAAATATTGATCGAACAGCGGCGGAAGCCATGCTAGCCCATTATCGGGGGCATGTGCGTAGCGTTCTGGAATCACCACCTGATGACTCGCACGGGTCTTGATCGACCGATTTACCTTACGTACCTGATTACCGATCTGGAAATCGGTGGCGTACCCCTGCATTTGTATCGCTTAATCACTTGTTTACCGCGTAAGGAGGTGCGTGCACGGGTTATCAGCCTGGCCGACGAGGGGCCGGTCGGTCATAAGCTGCGCGAGGCGGGAATTCCGGTCCATGCCTGCGGGGCCAGGTCCGTAACGGATTTCGATGCCTTACTCCGATTATGGAGACTATTGCGGGCGTATCCGCCGGACATACTTCATTCCCTTTTGTTTCACGCCAACATGGCCGCTCGCGTGATCGGCTTCTTGGCTGGTGTCCCAACCAGTCGCATCATCAGCGAGATACAGACTGTCGAGATCGAGCGGCGGTGGCATCTGATCGCGGATACCCTGACCTGTAGATGGTCGCGATGCGAGGTCGGGAATTCGCCATCAGTGGTGGAACATCTGCATCGGGTGGCTCATCTTCCGCGATCTCGCTTGGTCGTGATTCGGGGCGGAGTCGAGGTTGAGTCTTTCGCGTCCGCCATCCCGGCTGATCGAGCCCTCTTGGGCTGTCAATCTGATGAAAAAGTTATCATCTGGACCGGCCGCTTGGACCCGGTAAAAGGGTTTGAGCAAATGTTGGCTGCTTTTGCCGAGGTGTCGAAAAGTCGCCATGTCCGTTTTCTGCTGGTCGGGGAAGGGAGCTATCGCGCTGCGATCGCGGAGTTGATTCGCCATCACCGCCTGACTGGTCGTGCCCAGTTACTGGGGCAGCGTGAGGATGTCCCCCGGTTATTGAAGTCCGCGGATTTGTTCCTTTTTGGTTCGCGAACCGAAGGCTTACCCAACGCGCTCCTGGAGGCGATGGCCGCCGGCTTGCCTATCGTAGCTACCGATGTTTCCGGATGCCGCGATCTGATTCAGCATGACCAGACCGGCCTGCTGGTCCCCGCCGGGTCATCCCGAGCCATGGCCGCCGCCGTGGGGCGTTTGCTGGATGATCCACTCATGGCTCGCCGATTAGGCCAAAACGCGCGACAATGGACCATGCAAAACGCCGCTATCGACGCGATCGGCAATGCCTGGTTGACTCTATACAGAACTCTGCAAGGGGAACGGGTAAGCCGTTCGCGGTGTTAAACGGTAAATAGTCGCGGATGTCCCAGAATTATGGTTGCAGCTTCTATCGCTATGGTGTATATTCCTAGCGTAGGGCTTGAGTAAGTATCCATTCATATTCTTAGCGCCCCTTGGGGGCCGTTGCGAGGGCACCGTTATGGGCAATCAATTTCCCTCGTCGAATACTAAGGCGGAAATTACGCGAATCTACGTTGTGGACGATCATGGATTGGTCCGCGACGGAATAACTAGCTCACTGGCCAATGAATCAGATTTTCGTGTGATTGGTGCGGCTGGCAGCGCGGACGAGGCCATTGGACCGATCATAGAGAGCCGGCCTGACGTGGTACTCATGGATATCGATATGCCGGGGGTCAGTTGTTTTGATGCTATCCAGATTATTCGTTCACGAGTCGAGCAGACTCGGGTGATTCTGGTTACGGCTCACGAGCATGACGAGTACCTGGAGCAGGCCTTGAAGGTCAAGGCCAACGGATATGTTCTCAAGAGCGAAGGGATGGGGCGCTGGTTCGGGCGATCCGCGATGTTATCAACGGTCGGCTGCATTTCTCGCCGGAAATCATGAGTCGGCTTGTGGTGCAGGAGGGGCAGGAAGTCCGTCTGGATAATCCGCCTCAAAGCAGGCTCAGCACGTTGAGTCCTCGCGAACGGGAACTACTGCGTGTGCTGGCCAAGGGGATGAGCCTTAAGGAGGCCGCAACCGTGCTTGGGATCAGTTATAAGACAGCGGACAAGCAGAAAGCCTCGCTGATGTCCAAGCTCGACATACATGACCGGGTTGAACTGGCCCGCTACGCAATTCGTGAAGGGATGGTCCAGCCGTAACCCAACTCAACGATTCTCCGCCTCCCTGATGAAGGCATTATGAGCCGGTTCGCAGGTAGGTGCCCGCCATCCAGGTGCCGACGGCCACAAAGAGGGTACCGATTGCCGCGTATCCTAGGATATTTTTCAGACCACGCCCGAGGCGAGCAAAAGGTAGATCGATAATAATCAGAATCTGAATCACCAGTTTGAGCGTCAGCGCGGCCAGATCGGCAGGCAAGGCTCGCAACCTATATCTACTATTGACTACCGCCTGATCCGCAGTCTCGACTTGCTCTGCTGCGCCTGCGGGGATTGTAGTCGGCTGCTCTTCCTGGCCCGCGGCTTCCAATGAAGGAGTCGGTTGTTGCTCTGTCTCGGTCATGGCCTCCGAAACCGTATCGGGATCTTCCACGATAGCGGGTTCGGCGAGACTGTTTTCCGGGAATTCCGAGCCATCGTCGGCCGATTCGGAATCCGCGGCTTCCGAGGCAATGGCGATGTTGGCCTCTGTGGATTCGTCTTGATGCTCCTGGGATTCCGCGACGGGATCTTCGCGAGCCTGTTTTTCTTCAGAAACAACCGCGTTAGAGTCGCACGAATCGCCTTCCTCGTCACCGGTAGCCGTGGCTAGCATGGCTTCCAGTTCGGCCAGTTGGGCATCAACCTGATCAAGGGTGTTTTCCACGTCGACGGCCGGAGCTTTCTGCTCCGTCTTGGCTTGTGCGGTTTTATCCGGGGGGGTGTTTCTGGTTCCGGTGGAAGATTGGCCGGCGGCGACGACATCCTGCTTCGCGTTGCTGGCGCCCCGGTCCTTCTCGGCCACGATTTGACTCAGGAAAGCGTCAACTTCCTCGGGGCTCATATTCCCGATGGAAACGCCTTCAGTGCTGATGTCATCCTGGCTTGGTTTGGCCATGCTGTTACTCGTCTGTCTGATCGTCCGAAAAACGCTCTTCTCAGGCAGCATCGACCAAACCGGCGGACAACTTCATTGCAACCATCCCACACAGACCCGATAATACCGAAATGTCCTTGCCGCGTTTTTTTATAGAGCATTTATCCCTCGGGCGCTTGTCCTTGCCCGCGTCCGAAGCCGGCCACGCCAGTCGCGCCCGTCGGTTATCGGTCGGTGAGCCGGTCGTGCTGTTCGACGGACGCGGCGGCGAGGGGGCCGGAGTAATCGTCCGATGCGCATCGCAGCACGTCGAGGTCGCCGTGGATAAGCTTGTTCACCAACCTCGCCCGCGTCCAGCGCTTACCCTGGCGGTGGCTATGCCCAAGGGACCACGCCAGGATACGCTCATCGCCAAATGCGCCGAGCTGGGCATGGCTGGTCTGCAACCCGTACTGACCGAGCGGTCCATCTGTCGGGCAAGCGAACACAAGCTTGATAAATGGCGAAAGATCACCATCGAGGCGGCCAAGCAGTCTCAACAGGCCTGGTTGCCGGCCATGGCGGGCAATTTGGAGCTGGCGGATTTCCTGCGGCGACTGGCTCGACCTCGGGAGGGGACAGAGCTTCTTGGGAGTTCATCCTTGTCGAAGCGGCCGTCCGATGCCGAGGTGAACCCCGGGATCGAGGATATCTGGCGAGAACAATTTGATCGAATCCTGCTGGCGGACACCGCCACGACCGGCCCGACCGCGGCCGCCGCTTCGATCAGGGGTCTGCTGGATGATCTCGAATCCTGTAAAAATGTGCTGGCCTTCGTCGGTCCGGAGGGGGGCTGGACGAAGGATGAAATCCGATGGATACTGGAAACGAGGGCGACACCCGTTTCCCTGGGGCCGAATATCCTGCGGATAGAAACCGCGGCCATTGCCCTGGCGGCGTTTTTTCACGGCCTCGCCTCGAAGGATAATGCCGAGCCGCCGCTCGACGAAATGGAGTATTAAATGCCCGACCTCTACCGCCGGCCGGTGATTCTGGCGATCGAAACCTCCTGCGATGAAACTTCCGCCGCCGTGATGGCCGGGGGCCACCATGTGCTGTCCAACGTGGTGGCTACTCAGTTTGACGTGCATGCCAAATACGGCGGGGTCGTGCCGGAGCTGGCTTCCCGGGCCCATATCGAAAATCTCGACGGCGTGGTCCAGGAAGCCCTGGAGCTGGCGGGAATCGGTCGGGACCGAATCGACGCCATCGCGGTCACATCCCGCCCCGGCCTGGTCGGCTCGCTTTTGATCGGGGTGACGGCGGCCAAGACGCTGGCCCTGGCCTGGGGCAAGCCGCTGCTGGCGGTCAATCACCTGCACGCCCACGCCTGCAGCGCGGCCATCGACCTGGATGAGCCGGCCGTGCCCTGGCCCGCCATCGCTCTCGTGGTCAGTGGGGGGCATACGTCCCTGATGCGGGTGGAAAATCCGCTGGATATCCGGCTGCTGGGTTGCACGATCGACGATGCGGCCGGCGAGGCGTTCGACAAGGTGGCGAATATTTTGAATCTGGGTTTTCCGGGCGGCCCGGTCATTCAACGGACCGCGGAGCGGGGCAATCCCGCCGCCTGTGATTTCCCCCGAACCATGCTGGCCCGCGACTCGCTGGATTTCAGTTTCAGCGGGATCAAGACCGCGGTCCTCTACCACGTACACGGGCCGGGCAAAACCGCCGGCGGCCTGGAAAAATTGACACCCCAGGACGTGGCCGATATCGCGGCCAGTTTTGAGGCGGCCGTCGTGGATGTTCTGGTGGCCAAAACCATGCTGGCCGTCGAGCAAACCGCTACGCATACGGTGATGGTCGGTGGGGGGGTGGCGGCCAATCAACGCCTGCGCAACGAACTGGCCGAGGCCTGCCGCCGCCGGAATATCAACCTGCACCTGACCCCCATGCGCTATTGCACCGACAACGGGGCCATGATCGCCGCCATGGGTACATATCTCCACGAAGCCGGCCGATTCGCCGACCTCTCCATCGAACCACGCGCCACGGCCATGGAATAATCAAGGTTGCCGCTGTATCGAGCCGCTGTATCGAGATTCCTATCTCGATACCTCCCCTTGCGGGATTCCCATCCCGCGTACGCCGGTACGCAAGATAATCGCGTGAGGTTGACAGCCATCATGCCGGCGTTTTATTATTCAAGGGTGGCCATAATGCCGTCAAGTCCGCGATCCAGCGGGTCTGCGAGGGCGATCAAAACATGCTCGCTTACGTCGAGAGCACGGTTGCCAGCCGGCAATCTCCGGTCTCCAGGTACGATGACACCACCGACAACCTCGGCTGGCGTCCGGGAATCAACCTCCATCATGCCGGCTTGGAATTACCGCCTTCGCTTCGCTGGATGGTAGATGAAGTGAATGGGGAACAAATGAAAGGCTGGATAATGGGTGGCCGCATAAATATCCGGCAAGTCCGCGAAAGATGGCCGAAAAGAGCAAGAATCATTAGTGATTCCTTCTCATTGTCTTTTCCTTGCCAGCCGTCGGGTCCGTAATAACACCGGATATGGGAAGGCGCAGAGGTGGGCGCTGGAATAATGGAAGAGCACCGTCCGGCGACGTAGTCCTGCGAAGTCATATAGGCAATGTCGACTAAATATATTTATCATAGGGAGCAATTACTTATGACCTTTGGCAAGATATCCCTTGGAACACGAACGATCAAGGAGGTTCACGAATCCGCGATAATGTTATGGATTGCTGCAAAGGAAAGAGACCTTGAGTCAAACCCCGCTGAAGCGATCTATTTCACCTTGACGAATGAGGTATGGCCATCACACATACCAAAAGTTTCGAATGCAATTGAACTATGCGTTGTTCTTAGCGGGGCAATGGGGCAGCCTATTCTCCCCGGGAAAGATATACAGAATCTGAATAACAAGGCGCTCCACCTATTTACTCAGCACAAGTCTGGTTGTAGCCCTATCCAGATATTCAGCT
>JAAYCU010000169.1 GCA_012729595.1 Phycisphaerales bacterium | reverse complement strand
AAGGCCCGCACGCCACGGGCACTGCTACGCGCGATCACTCAAGCCTTGCAGGCCGTCACAGCCGAGGATGCCGAGGGGTGGTTTCAACATTGCGGCTATCGATACACCCAATCGTGAAATGCTCTAATGGCGAGAATATCCGCGCTACTCCATCCGCGTCCGAGGGATTGAGGGGCAACGATCATCAGAGGTACCGGTGTCGGTAGCGAGGCAACAAAGTCCAGCATCTGGCGAGCGGTATCGTCTGTGCCATGCAGTCCTATCAGCAGGGCTGGTCGCTGCCCCGGGGCATAGCCAACCGGCAAGCGCAACCAATAGTGCAGCATCTCATCACGGCCGGCAAGAGGTAACTCTATTAGGTCGCCTGGGCTCTCCAAGTGAGCGGAAACCGAAGGCACGGACTCGGCCAACGTCTGCCGCAAGCCACAGCAGGTTATCATGCCGATAAGAAGGATGCGATATACCATGGCGTTCAACAGGCTTCCCGAGAACCCGCACTCCCAAGTAAACAGCTTACCGGAAAGCTATGCGCAATTCCGCGTAGACCATACGGGGAACTTCCGCCTTATTGAGAAACGAAGTGCCCCCTTCCAAATGGTTAGAGTCCAGCAGGTTGCTTACTCCAACGGCCACCGAGGCTCGATCCTGCCAGAATTCATGCTCGGCCCGCAGATCCAGCCGGAAATAGGGGTCGGACCTGAGTGTCCCGAATGGATTAGCCGGGTTCGGCGATTGGACCGCATCCACGTAGTACAGATGACTCGACAGGTGCAGATCACTTGTCGGGCTATACCGCGCCCCCAGCATAAACTTGTGTTTGGGCGAGGAAATAAACTCGGTATTACGGTAAGGCTCGGACAACCGGGCATCAAGCAATTGATACGTGTAATTCCCAAGCAGGGTCAACTCTCGATTAACGGCATATTTCAAATCCAATTCGACACCGTAAGACGATGACGATCCGACATACTCATGGTCCGCCCGAAGCAGTCCGGGCGGCCCCAACCCCATGCTCAGGGCAGAGGTCTTTTCGTACTCGTGCCAGAAGAGATTGAGATCGGCATCCACGCGATCGAAGAATTTCCGGCGGTACCCAACTTCGTAAGCCATCATCGGCGAGTCATCCAGGTAGCGATTGCCGCGGATGCGAACCAGGTGATTCATCATTGGAATATCCATCAAACGCAGTCCGGCCGGCAACAGTTGTACGGCCCGGGAAACGGCTCCATATACAAGGGCGGTCTCCGAGATTTCGTAGGCCAGAGATATTCGTCCGGTCGGATACCAGCCGGCGTAGGAGTCGTAATCGATCCGCCCGCCGAGATTAAGGATCCAGCGTGGAGCAAAGCGCCATTCGTCATGAAGATAAAGGCCGATGATTCCACTGGTAATATAGCTCTTGGAAAACAGGAACGGATCGGCGTTGGTCCCGTCGAGGAGATCCTGGCGGGTGTCGATTCCCCAGGTGAGTTGATGATTGTCACGGGGACGAAAGGTGTGACTTAACTGCAGGGCTAGCTGCTGATAGCGGTAATCGATGGCGGGGCTGCCGACACAAACGGCACAGTCGTTGACATACCCCGTTAATTCAAAGGTGTTGTTTTCCGCTACCTCGTGAGCCCATTTACCCAACAGAAAGGAACCCTGGGAACCCGAGCGTTTCTTGACCCCGAACCCGACCATGGGAGACGGGGGATAACCATTCTGTACGCTGGCATGGCCCCCCGATATCGTCACCGTGTCCTTGGGACCTGCCTGGTAAACACTATGCAAACTGATGCGTTCCGTGCGGTAACGATCGTCTAGTTTCCTCAGAAAGCTGCCCCCCTCCTTGAACCCATCGCTCCCTTCATGCTCACCCGATATCCGCATGCTTAGTTTTTCATCGGCCAAGCCATAGCCGACGTATTCCCGGTTCATGCCCCGAGATCCGCCTTTGCCGACCAGTGTCAGCCCCTGCTGGTCGCTGGGCTTCTTGGTAATGATATTGATGACCCCGTTATTGGCATTCGGCCCCCACATGATCCCGCCCGGTCCACGAATAACCTCAACCCGCTCAATATCCTCGAGCTGAAAAGGCCAACTGTACCAAAGGGTGCCCCCAAACATCGGGTCGTAAATCTGTCGACCATCCACCAGTATCAATACGTGCCGGCTGATCATGCCATGCCAGCCGCGAGGCGACACAGCGGTATTTCCGTAAGAGAGGTCAGCAACATCCACGCCGGGCACCAGCCGCAGGGCGTCCGGGATCGACCGGGCCCCGGACCGGCGAATATCCTCGGCGGTTATCACGCTGATCGGATAAGGCGAGCTACCCAGCTTCTGCTCGCGCCGCCCGGCGGTCACTACTACCGGAACCTCCAGACTGAGCAGATCGATGTCTTCAAGATGAGATGAAAGATCGATGCCGACCGGTTCGCTCTCCAAGCGTGAGGTTGTTTCGTCCGGGCCAAATGGGTCCGCTTGTTCCTGAGCCATAACAGTGGTCCAGGCTACCCACAGGACCACGAAGAGGGCGATACTGGACTTGTACCAATTCCTCATAGCCTCATCCTCATTTCCGCGAAGACCATCCGGGGAACCTCCGCGCTGTTAAGAAACGAGGTTCCCCCTTCCAGATGATGGGAGTCGAGTAGGTTGCTGACTCCAACGGCCACCGAGGCCCGATTTTTCCAGAATTCGTGTTCGGCCCGCAAATCCAGGCGAAAATAGGGGTCGGACCTGAGTGTCCCGAATGGATTGGCCGGGTTCGGCGATTGGACCGCATCCACGTAGTACAGATGACTCGATAGGTGCAGGTCGCGTTTTGGACTGTATCGAGCCCCCACCATGAACATGTTTTTCGGTGAGCTAATAGCCTCGGTATTGCGGTAAGGAACCGAAAGGTGGGAATCATTATAATGATAGGCGTAATGACCCAAAGCGGCCTTCGGCCGCAACCAAATAGTTTTTGAACAGTGCCTCTAGCAAAAGTGGCGTTCTGGCCTGACCATGGTTGTTATCTACGCAGCCGTGGAAAGGAGAACGCCGTGGATCATTT
>JAAYCU010000168.1 GCA_012729595.1 Phycisphaerales bacterium | reverse complement strand
TATTACTCGTTGCTCGATTGGCACCATCCGGACTACACCGTGGACTGTTGCCATCCCATGCGCGACAACCAGGAGGAGCGGGCGAAGAATCAAGACCGTGATATGAGGCGTTATGTGGATTATGTCGGTGAACAAAACCAGACGTGGCGTTATACCGGCTATACCTGTCCATCGCTCAGGCAGGCGGTTCAGGGGATTTCCTTGTGAGTCCATTATGCGCTGTTTCGTAGCCATCGAGTTGCCCGAGGAGATTCGTAAACGCTTGCTCGAACTGCAAAGTCGATTCGGCAAGCTTGATCGGTTCGTGCGTTGGGTACATCCGGACCAAATTCATCTAACCGTTAAATTCCTCGGCGAAGTTCCGGATCGGCAGGTATCCGCGGTCTGCGCTGCGGCTAAGGCCGCGGCCGCCGCGAGCCGCCCTTTCGAAGTCGAGATATCAGGCACAGGTTGCTTTCCCGATCATGGGCCGGTTCGTGTACTCTGGGCGGGCATCCCCGAACTGCCACCGCCCCTGCTGACCGTCCAGCAGGCGATGGAAAAGCATTGCGTGGAGTTGGGTTTCCCCAGGGAAACCCGAGCCTTCCGTCCCCATCTGACTCTCGGGCGTACACGCGAGGGAGCCTCGGCATCGATGGTCCGGACCGCACTGGAACGCGAGGCCGGGTTCGTCGTCGGCCGATTCGATGTCGAAGCCTTGACTGTCTTTCAGTCCGTTCTCCAACCGGCCGGTGCAACGTATAGTATCTTGGCCCACGCCCGGCTGGGTGAGCAGGCGTAATGCTGGGCAACCGCCCAGAGCCTAGCGAGGGTCATATGGTTAAACGAACTGAATGTTGCCGAATTTCGACCGGGTATTGAGGGAATAATGGGCAAAAATAGTTGCCAGTATTATGGAGATCCACTGTGAACAATAACCCTACCAGACAACCAGTCAGCCGGCGTACTTTTCTGAAAACCGTCGGGGCGACCACCGCGGCCATCGGTTCATCGGCCCACGTGGCTCTCGGTCAGGCTAATGAAAAGAAAATCCGCATGGCCGTCGTCGGCGGAGGGTTCGGTCGTTCCTTTTTCTGGCACGAACACCCCAACAGCACGGTCACCGCGGTTTGCGACGTGCAGCCGAAAGCCCTCGATAGATTAAAAAAGACTTTTCGCTGCGACACTGGCTATGACGACTTCCACAAACTCCTGGCTGACAAAAACATCGATGCCGTGGCCGTCTTCACTCCGGCCCCGCTGCATGCGTATCATTCAGTCAAGGCCCTGGAGGCCGGCAAACACGTTATCAGCGCTGTGCCCGTTGCCATGACTCTGGAAGGTTGCCAGCAGGTAATCGATGCGGTTAACCGCAGCGGACTGACCTACATGATGGCTGAAACCAGCGTCTATCGTCAGGAAACCATTTCCGCAAGACAATGGTATCAGGAGGACAAATTTGGCCACATCTTTTTCACCGAACTTGAATACTTCCACGAGAAGATTCTTAAGCATTACTATGACGATCGGGGCCTGCCGACCTGGCGATACGGCCTGCCCCCCATGCTCTACCCGACCCATTGCACCAGTTATCTGACCAGCATTACCGGCGAGCGCTTCACCGAAGTATGCGCCATCGGATGGGGCGACGACCACGAGGTACTTCAGAGCAACCTCTACCACAACCCCTTTTGGAACACTACGGGGTTCTTCAAGACCTCCGGGGGCAACTCCTCAAAGGTTTCGGTTTTCTGGCATGTGGCCGCCCCCGTGGTAGAACGGGCCACCTGGTATGGTACGAAGATGTCCTTCTCCATGCCCCGCGAGGATGGCGGCATATCCATGCTGGGATGGGGCCGCGACGGGCAAACCGCCTACGAGCCGGTCGAGATTCCCAAACACTATATGACCATGCTGCCCGAACCGCTGCGCCGGGAAAGCGGACACAGCGGATCGCACACGTTTATCACCCATGAATTCGTGACGGCCCTGATCGAGCAACGCAAGCCCTTCATCGACATATACGAAGCCGTCGCCTACACCGCCCCGGGCATCGTTGCCCACGAATCCGCCCTGCGCGACGGCGAACGGCTTATCGTACCCAGCTTCGATCCGGAGGGAGTGCGATAATTATAAGAAAAGCCCGGGAGCCGAAGCCCCCGGGCCGGTAAGGTCTTTTCAAACGAAGATGCGATTATTAGCTTCGGGCGTAGACGTCGATCATTTCCTTGCAGGTGATCGGCTTGATCTTACCCGCGTTGCCGGCCTGACCGAAGGCGATCATTCGCTCGGCACAAAGCTTTTTCATCGCCTCGCGGGCGGGGGTAAGGTATTTCCGCGGGTCGAATTCGCTAGGACTCTCGGCGAAGACCTTGCGGATGGCCCCGGTAATAGCCAGTCGATTGTCCGTATCGACGTTGATCTTGCGCACGCCGTGCTTGATGCCCCGCTGAATTTCCTCGACGGGAACGCCGTAGGTTTCCTTCATCTGACCGCCGTATTGGCGGATGATCTCCAGCAGATCCTGGGGCACGCTGGACGAGCCGTGCATGACCATGTGGGTGTTTGGCAGCCGCTTATGAATTTCCTCGATGACCCCCATGACCAGCACATCACCGGTCGGTTTCTTGGTGAACTTATAGGCTCCGTGGCTGGTTCCGATGGCGACGGCCAAAGCGTCGACGCCGGTTTTTTCAACAAATTCCCGGGCCTGGTCGGGGTTCGTCAGGTGCTTGAGTGCTTCCTCTTCGCTCAAACCGGCACCGTGACCGTCCTCGATGCCGCCCAGGCAGCCAAGCTCGCCTTCCACGGTGACCCCCTTGGCGTGGGCGGCCTTGACCACTTTGCTGGTGACCTCGACATTGAACTCGAAGCTGGAAGGCGTCTTGCCATCCGCTTGCAGGGAGCCGTCCATCATGACGGAGGTAAAACCCTGCTCGATGGCGCTGTAACAGGTTTCGGGTGAATTACCGTGGTCCAGGTGCATGGCTATTGGAATTTTGGGGTACAGTTCGGCGGCCGCCAGCATCAGGTGCCGCAGGTAGGCATCGTTGGTATACTCACGTGCCCCACGGGAAGCCTGAATGATTACCGGCGAATCGGTTGCCTCGGCGGCCATCATGATCGCCTGAATCTGCTCCATGTTGTTGACATTGAAGGCGGCCAGTCCATAGTCATTTTCCGCCGCGTGGTCCAGCAAGGCTCGCATAGGTACTAACATGATGATCGATCTCCTGACTACAAGGTTTCCTGATTATTGGACAAACGGTCCTGATCCGCACGGCGGAACCGTTTACCGGTTGATGGTACTATCGTCACACTAATGGAACATCCAGCTCGACATCCCCCGGGCGACCCCTGAAGGCCGTTCCGGTATCCCCGAAGGATCAGAACCGCGCTTTTCCGCCGACATACCCGCCCTGAAGCAGGCCAAGGCATTCTATCCTTAAGCGGAGAGGTCGGCAACCGGGCAATCGCATGCTCTCCTGCCCCGGGTCCGTGACAGTTTAGGCGGCCTTCAAGTAGGCTGGACGGGTCTCCCAATAACCTTGCCAACGTTCATCTTGGGATAACCACAGGGCCCGCAAGGCCAAGATCGCTTCCACGCCCGGCACGCT
>JAAYCU010000167.1 GCA_012729595.1 Phycisphaerales bacterium | reverse complement strand
ATGATCCACGGCGTTCTCCTTTCCACGGCTGCGTAGATAACAACCATGGTCAGGCCAGAACGCCACTTTTGCTAGAGGCACTGTTCAAAAACTATTTGGTTGCGGCCGAAGGCCGCTTTGGGATATATAGTTGCCTGTAATAATAACCCAGGAAAGCAATGGCGATGAGGGAATGGAAAAGAGTAGCATTGGAATGCATGCTGATCGGCTTGGTAGGAGGTATGCTTGGGCTGGCCGCGAACCATTTTAATTATGACCGCCTGACTATCTCCCGCGATTACTTTCATCGCATGACGATCGTAGCCGGCCCGCCGGCTAAGCCCGGTGCTTTGCCAGAGTCGACCAGCGAATCGACTGCCGGGAGTAATTCCGCGGCCCAGGCGGAGGACGATTCAGTTGCCGTAGCTCAACTTGAAGCCCTGAAACGGCGGCTCCACGATCACGGCATCAGAATGATTGATTTCGAGGAAGTCAAAGCCCTCTTTGAATCGCCAGGCTATCCCGCCGGCGCTTACGTCTTCATCGATGCCCGCGACGACAGGCTATATCGCGAAGGACACCTCCCCGGAGCTTTTCTGGTCGATCACTATCGAATCGAACGCTACATTCCACTTGTTCTGGATTATTGCTGGGCCGCGGACAAAATCGTCGTCTATTGTAACGGCGGCGAATGCGACGACAGCGAATTCGTGGCCCTTGATCTGTTGCGCGAGGGGCTGGACGCCGGGCGCATATTCGTTTACGCCGAGGGGTTTCTGGATTGGGAGAGCCATGGCATGCCGGTGGAACTTGGTGAGCAATACAGCGGCGTATTCCAAGAGGCGAGTCAATGACGGATGGGCAAACAGTCTTGGGAGAAGGTTCGCGGCGGGGCATTGGCCTGCTGATTGCCCGTTTGCTGCTCGGGTTGGTTTTTGTCTGGATGGGGTTGTCCAAGACCGGGCTGCCTCAACTGGTCTTGGATAAAACCGGCCTGATCGACAATCCCGGCGTGCAGCGCGTCGTCAACAGCGGCTATGTCGAGCTGTCCAATCCGGTGGATTTTCTCAAATTGATTCGCGAGTACCATATCCTGCCCGAAAATATGCCGATTCTGTTGAACTTGACGGCGGCGGTACTGCCTTGGCTGGAAGTATTCTGTGGGCTGTTGCTGATTATAGGCGTGGCCTTGCGCGGCACAGCCCTTATGATTCTGCTGCTGATGACCTTCTTCACCGTCATGGTAACCGTCCGGGCGTTAAACATATATCAAGCCGACGACATCGCCTTTTGCGCAATCAAGTTCGACTGCGGCTGCGGGGCTGGTGAAGTATTTATTTGCCGCAAGCTACCCGAGAATTTCGTGCTCTGGTTGCTGGCACTGCATGTTCTTCTTTCACGTGCCCGCCGCTGGTGCCTTAAGAAAGAATTGTTGCCGGCCAAGCAGGCGTAAGTGCCCGCAACATGCAGACTTGGTCTGCGAAACCAAGCGCGGGATGACTATCTCGAATCAGATTGTCATGAAAATCTGATGGTAAGGTGAAAAATGGCATACCGGTGAATAACCGTTTCCGGTTCCCTTACGCAGCCGGGTGGGTACGTCATACTGTCCGACAGATGATTCCAAAACCGGCCCATGGAGCACCCCGGCGGTAATAGTGCCGCCGGGCCAATGGTGATTCAGTGTTCGTTAAGGCCATGGTGACGTTCGGTAGGGGGCTCTTCCCTCTAACCTTTGTGGTTTGCATCCTTGACCAGGATGGGGATCACAATGTCGCCTATTTGCTCGTTATTGGTCTTGACTACGACTGTTTCTCCGTCTTGGGCACATAGGAAATCCTCAGCGAAGATCAGCTCCAGACGATATGACAAGCCGTCGGCTTCCGGGAAATACTTGGCCTTGATCTGAGCATTGCTGGTTTCGATGCCCGAAATCTGCAGGGCATCCTCGGTGTTGTTGGCGATCAGTACCATGGCCTCGCGTTCCTCGTCGCCCTTGACCATCTCGATCCGGGCGGGAATGATCTCCACTGGCGGGGGTACGTACAGGCGTACCGGCACTTTCAATACCGGCATATCCTCATGGTCAGTGTGTACGAGTATGAAACCTTCGGTGGTGCCCAAAGTATAAGGGGGAGTCGTCTCGACGATCAATTGCGCATGCCTGCTCAGGCCGACCGGTTCGATCCTTCCCTGAAAAGTTGGCGAATCAGATGTTACCTGGCCGTATTTAATCTTCCCAGCACCGTTATAAGTAAGTATTGCCGGCCTTGGGTTTAGCGTGGTGCCCGGAGCCTTGATGAAATCCAAACCCTGCTCCGGGTGGACAGACAATAATGAGGTGATTACACCGCTGATCATGACCATCTGTTTACGTCGTCGTGAATCGTTGATTTCGATTGTAATGCGCTGAGTGAATTCTCCGGTCGTTCCTTCCGGTGGGGTCATGACGCACTGAAGAACACCGACCTCTTTCGGTTGAAACTCCTTCTTGTAGTCAGGGGCTACCGTTATGTTCTCCGGCACTTCGAGCCCGGTGATCTGTACCGTATTGTCCCCTTCGTTGCGGAAGTAGATTTGGAAATTGAAGGGCTGTCCGGCAGTCTGCCAGCCGGCGAATACCCTGTGAGATTCCATTACCAGCCCCACAGCTTCCCCCGGCCGGACCTTGCGGCCGACCAGTGACACCGCGCAAAACTGGCCGATGCGGTAATCGTTCTGACCTAAATCCTTATGTGTCTTGCCCTCTACCAGCAAACTCACGCTTTGCTCGATATGTCCACTCTGATCGGGTATGAGGCCTTGATGTACGGCCTCGATGACGCCGTTGCTGCCGATCAGTACCAGGGTGGGCAAACGGCTGATCCCGAAAAGATCAACAGCCTTCAAATCCCTATCCAGGGCAGTTACGGCTGATACGCCTAGCTCGGCCATCCATGTGGTCACGTCCTCGATCGGTGTTAGCACGTCCGTAGCTACGTTCACAAACTGAATCCGGTCCGCGAGCGGCGTGAGTATTGGAAGCCAGTCGCGAATAGCCTGGTTGGCAGCGATGCACCAGGTGCTTCCGAAATTCAGGACGACCACTTTGCCGCTGGCCCCGCCAATATTTACGCTGTTACCGTCCAGCCCGGGCAAGGTGAGCTTGGGAGCCATCTGGCCAATCAGCGACCAGGGCTTTTCCCGGGCTCTACGCTGGGCGGTTTGCGGTACGGTATTCGGCGAACGGATGGGAATCTGAACTTCTGCCGGATTATCTAGTCCGGTCCTAAGTGTGATATGCATGGGCTGATCGGGGGGGACTTCCAGATTGGCCGGCAATTGAACCTTAATATTATACGATTTGCCCGGCGTCACCACGGCGTATTCTGTCTTGATTTGGGGGTTATCCGTTTCGACCCCCAGCAGATTCATCTCGCCGTCACCATTGTATTGCACAAAAATGTCACGAGGATAGGCTCGGTTAACTTTCGGGTTGACCATCAGCATGGGCGGCGAGCATTCGACAATCGGCGGATTGTGCAGACGACAGAAGATCTGGACATGGGGTTCTTTGTCGAGACCGGTCGGTATATGCAGATTTATGTTGTTAGGTCCATCGGCAAAAGGCGGAGTTGCGGTTACGAATACGTCAAACGTCCTGCCCGGCTCGATTTCCTTCACTGTCCAGGCGAATACCCCCGTCCGACCTTCCACCGGATCGATCTTCATGGCATGATCGGTAAGATTCTCGATGCGAGCGGTCTTGGTTAATTCCGAATGGGAATGAATGCGACCGAAGTCAATATTCTGTCCGGATGGGTATGCCAGGCAGGATTTGATTGGGCCTTTCAAGGTCAGGGTCACGTTCTTATTCTGGGGGTCGTTGGTTTCCACCTGGATTGTGCGCAAAGTCTCGTTGCGCATGCCTTGGGTATCGAGGACGACGGGGATTTTGCCCTCCTCGCCGGGGGCCAGTTCCTTGGTGTAGTCACTGGTTGCGGTACAGCGGCACCCCGCGTGCAGATTGAGGATACGCAATGTTGCGTTACCTTCGTTGCGGAAGACGAAAGTGTGTTTAATCTTGTCCCCGGCCCAGACCGCCTCAAACTGAAACACCGACTCGTCGCAGGCCCACTTGGGAGCTTGGACAGTCTCTGGTAGGGGGGGCGCCGGCAAGGAGGGCTCGGAGGCCAAGGACAACGACCACCCACCAATGATCGAAAGGAGAGGCACCCAACCGAACACTGTGCAACTCTGACCAGTAATCCCTCTCAGCTTATGCCACGGCAAACGCATAAATCCTCCCGTATATATCCACAATAGCTCACTTGATAAACCTTTGGCACCTATCGGTTAGTAAAGGCGGTTTCTGCCGCGTGAGTATCCAAGATATTATATTGTAATGAAAAGGTCTGTACCAATGGGGTGCTCTTGAGACGGAAAACAAAGTACGCAAAGTCCTTAAGCATGCCCTTTGGGTTGAATGATGGAGTCATGTAAGTGCTTGATATATAATAACATGCGGAAGTTGGGTTGGTTTCTGCCTGTGAGTAGCCATATGTATTTGGCCTGATCCTTGTTGGACAATTTTCGTTAATTCCTGGAAGAGATTGATGCGATTCGTTGGCAGCCCAACTCATGAGATTCGGCGGAACCGGCTCGCGGATGCGTAATGGCTTGCTGAACAAAGGCGGATTCACCCAAAGCGGCCTTCGGCCGCAACCAAATAGTTTTTGAACAGTGCCTCTAGCAAAAGTGGCGTTCTGGCCTGACCATGGTTGTTATCTACGCAGCCGTGGAAAGGAGAACGCCGTGGATCATTT
>JAAYCU010000014.1 GCA_012729595.1 Phycisphaerales bacterium | reverse complement strand
TCAAAGCCGACCTGCAACGCGCGGTCTGGCGAGAGGCGGTGAACGATGTGGTCAAAGTCAGTCATGAACGTCCGGTACTCCGCCGCCTGGAAAAGCTCCTGGCGGCATGAAATCGGTCAGTTTAAGATACTTGAGATTGGATCGCAAATCTACAAACTGGAGTGGCATGGAAGGAGCCGCTTACCTGAACAGGATCCTTTTTGGGTAACGCGGGTATGGCGACAACCGATTGGAGCCTTTGGTCTTAAACTGATCAGTGCCGGTAGTAAAATCTGCCGGCTAAGGACCAAGAAACAGGACATATTCGATCATGAACGCGGTCTCGACGAGGCGGGGCGGGGTAAAAAACGGAAAAGCATCCGGCCCTGATACCGATACACCTCGGAACACGCCGATTGATGCTAACCCTTTTTCTGCAATACGATAAAGCAGCGGAAGGCCAGCCCGCGGGACAGGGGAGACAGCAGCCGTTCCAGGCCGCGGACGGCGGGCGTGAGCTTTTGCGGGACAAGCTGCCTTCGCTCGAAACCGCCGCTGAGCGGATAGAGCAGCAGGTCGAACCGCGTTCGGCGCAGAATCGAAAGGCGGGGGAAGCGCGCTCGGAATTCCGCGAGATCCCGCCAGAACAGTAACGTCGGAGTCGCCGTGTTGGCCGTCCAGGGGTCCTTGAGGTCGGCTTGCGGTTCCGCGGGGGCATCCGAAAGCGGACAAGCCCGCAGATCGACGTCCTCGTCATGGAAGTAATTCCAGGCCAACCAACTGATCGGTGAGACGTAAGGCTCGATCATCAGGATGCGTCCGCCGGGGCGCAGGACGCGCTCGGCCTCGGCGAAGAAACGGGCCGGGGCGGCCAGATGGTGCAGCACGTCGATCATGACCAGATTGGCCAGGCTGGACTCGGCGAACGGCAGCCGGGTTGCGTCCGCGGCGCAATCGAGCCACGGGCAGGGAACGATATCGCAACTCAGGATGTCCCGGTGAAATTCCGCGAAACTGCCGTGCCCGGCCCCGACCTCGATGCTCGGCCCTTCCACCGCGCTGAGGGCGGTGTTCAGCATCTCGTGATACCCGCGATAGATGCGACGCAGCAGAGGCCGCTCCCGCCAGATGGCCGCGTGCTGTTCCAGACGGCGACGCGCCTCCGTCGGCCGATCCTCGACCGAGCCGGGAAAGGACACTGGTTGGATGGTGGACAAACCGGTCATGGAGGCCGTAAACCTCTAATGAGCTTCCCGTCGAGACCGCCGACGAAAAATACCTTGTATATCAGGGTTTTATCGGCTCATATCCAGCTTGCCTGAATCTCACCGCAAGACGACATGCTCAAAACCGGGAATCACTCTGAACAAGAGAAATATCGGCACACTCGCGCAGCATTATCGGACGACCAGCCCGTGGGAGTAAGGAAGCCAGGACAAGATTGCATTATCCGCGGGCTATGCGACAGAGAATCTCGCAGCCCTGGCGGATCTTCTCGTCCGTCGTGGCGTAGCTCAGTCGGAAGTGGGTTTTCTGTTCGCTGAAGACCGAGCCGGGGATAATCAGCACATTGTTGGCGATGGCCTGTTCGACGAAAGCGAAATCGTTCTCGAAGCGCTGTGGAATGCGCGGGAAGATGTAAAATCCGCCGCCGGGCCGGGCCAGCTCGAAATCCTTTTCCAGCAAGGAGACCGCCAGATCGCGTTTGCGGCGGTAATCGTTGACGTGCCCGCTGATGTCCGCGTCGAGGGCGGCCAGCCCCGCCCACTGCACCATGCTGGGGGCGCAGACGAACGTATACTGCTGAAGCTTGGTCATCTCCTCGATCAGCCATTTCGGCCCGGCCGCGCAACCCAGCCGCCAGCCGGTCATCCCATAGCTCTTACCGAACCCGCGCAGCAGCAGCGTGCGTTGCGGGGCGTAGCGCGTGCCGCCCGGGCAAGGGCCGTCGTAGCAAAGCTGGTTGTATATCTCGTCGATCAGCAGAATAAGGTTATGCCGCTCGGCCAGGTCGGCCGCCGCCCGCAGCTCCTCATCACTCATAACCACTCCGGTCGGATTGCTCGGGGTGGCGATGACCAGGATTTTGGTTTTCGGGGTGATCGCGGCCTCGAACCGGGCCGGGTCGAAGCGAAAATCGGGATAGGTATCCACATAAACCGGCTCGCCGCCGACCATCCGCACGGCGTACTTGTAGATCACGAAATACGGATCGCTCATCACTACCTGATCGCCGGGGTCGAGCAAGGCCATGAGGGCCAGCAGAATCCCTCCGGAGACACCCGAAGTAATCAGCACCGGCAGCTCCTGCCCGGTCTCGGCCTTTATCTGGGCGACGATCCGGTCGCGAAAGGGGGCGATCCCCTGCGTCACCGTATAGCCGTTTTTCCCGTCGGCGATGGCCCGGATGGCCGCCTGCTTGACCGACTCGGGCACGTCGAAGTCCGGCTGCCCGATCGACAGGTTGATCGGATCCTTCAGCTTCACGCCCAGATCGAAGACCTTGCGGATACCGGAGGCATCCACGGATCGGCTGCGCGCGGAAAGAAAACGCTCGGCGTTCGACTCGGACATAAAAATGAATCCTTGCTGAGGCGTAGGAGCCCTGAACGGCGGCTACTCGGGAATAAGGCGTTATTTCTTGGCGGCCGACTTGCCACCAGCGGCCTCACCCTCGGCGCCCTCGACCTTCTTCTTTTCCTTCTTGCCTACCTTGACGTTGCGGTGAGCGACTTTCGGAAGACCGAAAACGCTGCCCTTGTCCTTTTCCCAAAACTCCTGCTCGGTAAGCCGGGCAATGCGTTCGGCCCGCGAAAGAACGTTGCGATGGCGGCTAAGAGAACTTGCGGATTTTAGTGATCTATCCAATGACATCGACAAACGACTCCTGTATTTAAAACCTCATGGCTCCTTCATGACGAAGGGATCGTGAAAACTATACTGGGCCTTGCTGGCAAACTCCTGTTTGTATTGTTTTCCCAGTTCCTTGATTTTCTCCAGTAACGGCCTGGCGTCATCTCGTCCCGAAAAACCATCAGCACTGATCAGAACCAGCCGACCTCGATCCGTTTGCTCCAAGGTCGAACGAACTCCCCGCCTTGCAAGCCATTCGCGAGCGGTTTCCGCCTCTTCCCGGTGCTGCAACTGAAAGCCTTCGATGACCACGTAATTCCGGCCAGACACTCTGCGACCAACTATGTCGCCGGCCGGCGAGGGCGCCGCCGGGCGAGCGGCCGACTCCGGCAACCGCCGCGTGTCCTGACCGGCGATAGGCGATGGCGAATGCCCGACATCCACCGCCGCCTGGTAAGGAACATGCCCCAAGGCTTCATCCAGTTCCGGGCTGCCGGTCACTTCCACCCGTTCGGGCAACGGAACCAAGTCCGGTTTACCCGCGAACATTGAGCCTATCTGAATACTAACCACTATCACTAATAACAGCACGAACGCTGCAACAGCGATATTCACATAATTCAACGACAGATGCAGCCGGCCCCGCTCAACGGTAACGATTTTGTCCGTTACGGGCGCTGCGCCGTTCAACGACCCTAAGACTGTCGTCACGGGCCGATCGGGCAGAATCGTCACGGCCTGGGGGCTGGAAAAAACCACCGGCTTGGGGACAGGAGCAGTTTCCGGCTCGGCCACAGGGGGCTCGGGCGCGGATTCGACCGGCGATTCCGGCGGTACCGGAACCGGCTCCGAAGGCTCGTCCTTGCTCTGCTCCGGCTTGTCCACCGGGCTCTGCTGGCCACGTTTCCACCAGCGGGGCACTTCCAGACGCCCCGAACTCGGGGCCTTCTGCTTCTGATCGATCAGCTCAAAAAGCGCAGGAGCGTGTTTCGATTTTGGCATAATGTTATCCTCCTGCCGACAGGCTCTCCGGAAGCGATCCTCAAGCCTATCTTTTGAGTACTACTAAGATAGTCTTTTTTCGTCTCCAGGCAAGTCTGCCGGCCGATTATTCCGGCCGAGGGGGCTGGAGGGCGATTGCTAAAACCGTCCGCATACGGATAATTAATGGGATCAACAGACCTCTGGGAGGTTTTTATGAGGTGGATTGTGGCCGACAGACGAAATATTCGCGTGTATGTGAGGATTTTATCGGCCTTGTCGCTGGTTTTCTGCGCCGGCTGCATGGTCGTGGACAACCGTCCGGCTCCAGGGCAACTACTCCTGCAGACCGATCCCGAGTACGGCAGGAATTATCATTTGTATGTCCCCTCCCGGAACAACCAGGGGCGGGCATGGCCCCTGATCATTGCCTGCCACGGGACCATCCCTTGGGACTCCGCCGATCGGCAGGTGGCTCAGTGGAAAGGGCTGGCCGAGGAAAAGGGGTTCCTGGTGGCCGCCCCTGAACTACGCGGAACCAAGGGAGACTTCCCACCCGCCACCGAGGAGCAAATCCGCCGCCAGTTGGAAGACGAAAAGATTATTCTCTCCGTCGTAAAGGCCATCCGTGCGGCCCGCAACGTAGATGAGAACCGAGTATTTCTCACCGGTTGGTCCGCCGGCGCCTATGCGGTGCTTTTCACCGGGCTGCGTAATCCAGATACCTTCCGGGCTATCGCCGTCAGTCAGGGAAATTTCAAGGCCGATTTCGTCGAGCCCTGCATACCCTTCATCGACCGATATCAACCGGTCAATATTGTCTACAACAGCGAGGATCTTCTGCTCAAGGCGGACGCCCCGACATGCATTGACTGGTTGCGCGCCCAGGGCATGCATCCGACAGTGCTAGAGCGTCCGGGTATTCACAAGCGCGACCCGGAGCCTATCTTCAACTTCTTCGTTGACTGCGCCAGGCGGATTCCATGGATCCGTGTCTCCGTCACCTACGACCCGGGGGATCCGATGGAAGTCGCCTTCATCGCGAGCAGCTCGTTCGAGCCGACGCAGTTCCTATGGGATTTCGGCGACGAAACACGGGCATCTTCCCCGGCCCCCCGGCACCGTTATGAAAAACCCGGCCGTTACCTGGCCAAGGCGGCCTTATGGGCACCCAACGGCAAATCCTATGTGCGCCAGATCAGCCTCCAGGTGCCGCCCGTCAGGCTGGGGGCTGCCGCCTCGGCCCCTGCTAGTCCGTGATGCGTCAGGAAACGAAACGCTGCCCGCGCGGAAATATTAGCCATGGATGCTTACCTGCTACATCGCGAGCAAATGATCCGGCGCCCGCTGGAGGAGGTTTTCGCCTTCTTCGCCGACGCGACCAATCTGGAACTACTCACCCCGCCATGGGTACATTTTCGTATTCTCACGCCGCGGCCGATCAAGATGCACTCCGATGCGATCATCCATTATCTAATCCGCTGGCGCGGCCTGCCTTTTCCATGGCGCACACGTATTCTGCTCTGGCGCCCACCGCACATCTTCATAGACGTGCAGGAAACCGGCCCATATCGCATCTGGCACCACACCCATCGATTCGAGCCGACCGCCGAAGGCACCCGGATCACGGACACCGTGCGTTATGCCCCACCGCTCGGCCCGCTCGGCGGCCTCATGAACGCGCTGTGGATCCGCCGCGACGTGGAAGCCATATTCGATTACCGCCATAGGCGAATCGAGGAAGTATTCGCGGACTCCGCCGCCGGATGTCCCGAGGAGATTGGCATCCCCGCGAAAAAACTGTAGAGTGCGCCCCGAAATCGGTTGCTGGTGTGTTTGGTAATAATGGCTAGCGTGGCACCGGGCGTCCCCCCTGTGCGACATGCACTGTTTGGATTTCCGATTATGGATGAACAGGCCTTGCGTGAACTGTTGAGCGGCGTCCGAGAACGACGGGTTTCCCTCGACGAGGCGATCCGGGCATGCCGCAACCTGCCTTTCGAGGATCTGGGCTTCGCTAAGGTCGATCATCATCGCTCGCTGCGTTGCGGTTTTCCGGAAGTCATCTACTGTGCGGGCAAGACCACCGCGCAGGTCGTGGAAATCTTCGAGCGGCGGCGGGTCGGCGGCGGCAACGTACTAGCCACCCGGGCGACCGCCGAGGTGGGTCGGGCCGTTCGCCGCAAGGTGCGCAAAGCGCGGTATAATCCAATAGCCCAGACCGTGGTTCTGCGCCAAAATCCCGCCCGCCGGATAGATCATTACGTGGCTATCGTATGTGCGGGCACCTCCGATATGCCCGTCGCCGAGGAAGCCCGGGAAACCTGCGAGATCATGGACCAGCCGACCCGCTCATTCTACGACGTGGGCGTCGCCGGGATTCACCGCCTGCTGGCCCATGCGGCCGAGTTGAACCAGGCCCGGGCGGTAGTGGTCTGCGCGGGGATGGAAGGCGCGTTGGCCAGCGTTGTCGGCGGGCTGGTGCCCTGCCCGGTGATCGCCGTTCCGACCAGTATCGGTTACGGAGCCAGCTTCGGCGGGCTGGCCCCGTTGCTGACTATGCTCAACAGTTGCGCCGCCGGGGTGGCCGTCGTGAATATCGATAACGGCTTCGGGGCCGGCTATATGGCCGCCCTCATCGGCCGGTCCGCCGAGACGCCTACGGAACCGGCCCGTTGCAGCAAGCCGCCGACTCGTCGGCAACCACGATAACGTCTATCTGAAAACACATGTGGTATCGCCTGAAACGCTTATCTGGCTGCGCCAAGGTCGGCACCAGTCGGATCTCCCTCTGGTCCGTTTGCGCAACCTGGAACCAATAGCCGGCCCAGAACGCCTCTACCGGCCCGGTTGATCCGAAGCCAAATATGTCCGCCGATACTCTTCGCCTTTTGCACGCAGCCCTTCACGCATCGCCTGCTCCTCGTCGTGTCCTTGGGTGGCGACACCTTCCCGGATTTCCCGCGTTATCTGCATAGCGCAGAATTTCGGCCCGCACATGCTGCAGAAATGTGCCAGCCGGGCCGAGGGGTGCGGCATGGTTTCGTCGTGAAATGTGCCGGCCTTTTCCGAATCGAAGGCCAGATTGAACTGATCTTTCCAACGAAATTCAAAACGGGCCTTGCTCATGGCGTTATCGCGATACTGGGCGCCGGGGTGCCCCTTGGCCAGATCGGCGGCATGGGCGGCGATCTTGTAGGCCAGCACGCCGTCGCGCACGTCGTTTTTATTCGGCAACCCCAGATGCTCTTTCGGAGTCACGTAACATAACAGCGCGCATCCGTACCAGCCGATCATGGCCGCCCCGATCGCGCTGGCCAGATGGTCATGGCCCGCGGCGATATCGGTGACGATCGGACCGAGCGTATAAAAGGGCGCTTCGTGGCACCATTCGAGCTGCTTACGCATGTTTTCCTCGATCATGTGCATGGGCACGTGCCCCGGACCCTCGTTCATCACCTGTACGTTATATTCCCAGGCCCGGCGGGTCAGCTCGCCCTGGGTTTTGAGCTCGGCGAACTGGGCTTCGTCGTTGGCGTCGGCCAGACTGCCCGGGCGTAACCCGTCGCCGATGGAGAAGGCCACGTCATAGGCGGCCATGATCTCGCAGATTTCGTCCCAATGTTCGTAGGCGAAATTCTCCCGATGATGGGCCAGGCACCATTTGGCATGAATCGACCCGCCGCGAGAGACGATCCCGGTCAAACGTTGAGCAGTCAACGGGACATAGCGCAAGAGGACAGCCGCGTGAATAGTAAAATAGTCGACGCCCTGCTCGGCCTGCTCGATCAGCGTGTCGCGGAAAAGCTCCCAGGTGAGCTCCTCGGGCCGACCATCTACTTTTTCGAGAGCCTGGTAGATTGGTACGGTGCCGATGGGCACCGGGCTGTTACGAATAATCCACTCGCGGGTCTCGTGGATGTTCGGGCCGGTGGAGAGGTCCATGACCGTATCCGCCCCGCAGCGGGTGGCCCAGACCATTTTCTCTACTTCCTCCTCGATCGAGCTGCTCACCGCGCTGTTGCCGATATTGGCGTTGATCTTCACCAGGAAGTTGCGGCCGATGATCATGGGTTCCAATTCGGGATGGTTGATGTTGCACGGCATGATCGCCCGGCCGCGGGCCAGTTCGTCGCGAACGAATTCCGGCGTGATAATCGGCGGGATTTGCGCCCCGCGCGGGTCGCCGGGATGCTGGCGGGTCAGCGAATCGTCTGCCTGGCCGCGGCGCTGGTTCTCGCGAATTGCGACGAACTCCATTTCCGGGGTAATCACGCCTTGCCGCGCATAAGCCATCTGGGTTACGCACCGACCCGGCTTGGCCCGAAGCGGTCGACGCAATTTGGAAAATCGCACTTCGTCGAGGGCGGAATCGGCTAACCTTTGTCGGCCGAATTCCGAGCTCGGCGCGGACAGCTCCTGCACATCATCGCGTCCGGTAACCCAACCAAAGCGCAGGGGAGGCAAACCGCAACGTACATCGATGGACACGTCGGGATCGGAATACGGCCCGGAGGTATCGTAGACGACCACCGAAGGATTGGCCTGCTCCGGAGCATCCGGTCGCGAGCCCGGAATCGGGGTCAGTTCAATCTCGCGCATGGGAACGGATACATCCTGGCATAACCGACCAGCCACGTAAATTTTTCGCGAACCCGGCAGCGGGCCGCGAGTCATGGCCGCGTCGTTAATGACCGGCCTATGTTCTTCTGGAATACCCATTATCGATCCCTCACGAATCTCCCGCATCACGGGCCATAAGCAGATAAGGTGTTTCGGGAACCGTACGAAATGAGTCGGCGGCTTCCAAGAGAAAACCCGGCAGGGTGGGCTTGAAATACCGTCGCCTTCCCTACGCAGTTCCCGCCGGCCGACGCGGGCAGAGACTGCCCGGCGGCGGCCGCGTTTCACTGATCAGGTTCCAAGGGTGCGGCGGCCGAGCGTGCCGCTCGTCTCAGGCCGACCGCGTGCCGGCCTCCCCTGGCGACTCACACAAATGTATGGCTTGCCCAGAGGAATGGCAAGGGGCATATTTTCTTGGGCGATTTCTCAGAACACTGAACGGATTACACGCCACGGACACGTCGACTCTCCGACTGAGAAGGAAGGAGAAACGACAACCTACGTTGTGACCAATTCAGTTCGCTGAACGCGGGAATTCGGGAGGCCAATCTCCGCGCAAAAAACGGGCCCCGGTAGGGGGGACCGGGGCCATTGGCAAGCCATTGCAGGCACCTGTAGTCATTCCCTGGTCGGGGTAAACCAGGGCAGTTTAGGTAGGGATAACAGATCCCTGCAAATAGCTGTCTGTCGCCTCATATAATAAGGCGACACCAAAGGGGGAAGCAACCTGTGTATTCTACGACGAAGCGACAATAATGTGAAGGGGTAAACACACCATAAACCAAAAAGATTATTTCCACCCAGGGTACAAAACCCTTCCAGCGGACCAAGGCTCAAGTCTTGGGAATATCACAAGTTACGGTATTGTCGAAGGAGGTAAATCAGCCGCGACAACTCCTGCGGCGGGGGAGCCTGAAGCTCCATCTCTTTCTCGAGAATCGGATGCAAAAAACGAATGCGATAAGCATGCAACGCCTGTTGCGAAGTTAGAGGACGATCGTCGCCCTGGCCGCTTATGCTTAGCTCGGAAACGTGATGCCCGCCATAAAAGGTGTCGCCGGCCATCGGATGGCCCAGGTAGGACATATGCACGCGCAATTGGTGGGTACGTCCGGTACGCGGAAACAAATGCATCAAAGCGTAGCCGCGAAAACGCTCGGCCACCTGATATTCCGTCACGGCGTTCTTGGCCAGTCGATCCTTAAGCTTCTGGTGCACGCCGGGCACGATGTAACGATCCTTGATCGACGGGTGAGAACTTAACGGCGCATCGATCACATCGCTGTCGAGTTGAGGGTTGCCTTCTACCACGCCCAGATACGTCTTACGAACCGTACGTCGCTCGAACTGCAGCGAAAGCCGCCAATGAGCCTCGTCGGTCTTGGCGACCAACATGATACCGGTAGTGTTCTTGTCCAGGCGATGCACGATCCCCGGCCGGAATGGATCATCCCCGCGACTTAACGAGCTGGCGTAATGGGCCAGTCCATTGGCGACCGTACCCAATTGCGTGCCCTTGGAGGGGTGGACAATTATGCCTTTCGGCTTGTTGACGGCCAGGAGAAAATCGTCCTCGTAAACGATATCCAGAGGGATATCCTCCGGGATCACGTCGTAGGGTTCGGGCGGGGGAATATCGAGATCGACACGGTCGCCGCCGTCGGGTTCGTAGCTCGCCTTGGTCGGCCGACCGTTAACCAGAACGGCCCCCTGCTTGATCATCCGCTGAATCAAAGTACGCGACAGACGCGGAAAACGGCTATGCAGGTATTTATCCAACCGACGCCCAGGCAGGCGGCGGCGGATATGCAGAGTGGCATGCTGGGTCTGGGCGTCGTCGAGGTCCAGTTGCCGTTCCGCCAACGCCGGACTCAGTAGAATATCATCTTCGTTGTCATTTAGGTCCGCTATCATCAGACCCGCCAGTATAACCCAACCGCTGATCAGGAGCTATCGCGGGGGAAGCCCGCCAGCTATTTACCGCTGGGAAAAGCAAGTTTTACGTTCCGCCGAACAACGGTTAAAATTGCCGCCTCTCTCTAGTGATGCGTAATAATTGGCCCTGGTATTATTGGTTCGTATTCTGGTGCAACATGGCTTTACTGGATGATTTATCGACAACCTATGATCCTCAATCCGTGGAAACGCCGATCCGGCGGGCCTGGGAGGACGGCGGATTTTTCCGGCCGGACCCGGCGGATGCCGACGGCGAAGCTTATACCATCGTGATCCCCCCGCCGAACGTCACCGGCGCCCTGCACGGCGGGCACGCCCTGAACAACACGTTGCAGGATATCCTCATCCGCTGGCGGCGGATGCAGGGCCGCAACACCCTCTGGATGCCCGGCACCGACCACGCGGGCATCGCCACTCAGGCGGTGGTCGAGCGCACGATTTTCGAGAAGGAAAAAAAGACCCGCCACGACCTCGGCCGCGAGGAAATGGTCAAACGCATCTGGGAATGGAAGGAGCAGTACGGCAACCGGATCATCGAGCAGCTCAAGCTGATGGGCTGCTCCTGCGACTGGTCGCGGACGCGATTCACACTCGACGAGACCTGCGCCAAGGCCGTGCGGCACACGTTCTTCCGGCTGTTCCGCGACGGTTTGATCGTCCGCGGCAAGCGGCTGGTCAACTGGGACACGCACCTGCAGACGGCCGTGGCCGACGACGAGGTCTACCACGAGACGGTCAAGGGGCATTTCTACCACTTCAAGTACCCGGTGATCGATCCCCAGGCCGGCGAGCCGGAGTTCGTGCATATCGCCACCACCCGGCCGGAAACCATGCTGGGCGATACGGCCGTCGCCGTGCATCCCGACCCCGCGGGCGCGCTCGACAAGCTCGAACAACAATTGAAAGACGAACTGGCGGCCGCGCCGGTCAAGGAGCGGGCGGCGGTGCAGAAGCAACTTGACGAACTCGCCGAGCGGCGAAAGACGATGCTGCCTTTGCTGCTGAAATTGCGGGACATGGCCGGCGACGGGCGGATGCTCAACCTGCCGCTGGTCGATCGACCGATCCCGCTGATCGCCGACGAATGGGCCAAGCCGGAACTCGGCAGCGGCTGCGTGAAGATCACGCCGGCCCACGACGCCAACGACTACGAAGTGGGTCAGCGGCATCGGTTACCCATGGTCAACGTCATGACCTCCGACGGGCGGGTGGCCCGCATCGTTGAACCCGATGGCAGCGTCAATCCGAATTCCTCGAAGTACGAAGGGCAGAAATTCGCCACCGACGCCCGCAAGAAAGTGCTCGCGGACCTCGAGGCCCTCGGGCTTATCGAGAAAATCGAAGACCGCATGATCGAGATCGGCCACAGCGACCGGAGCAAGACACCCATCGAGCCGTACCTGTCCGATCAATGGTTCGTGCGCATGGGCGATCTGCCGGCGGCCGAGGCCGCGAAAATCGAAGGACTCCGCGGCCGGGCGGGCCTGGCCCAACTGGCCATGGACATGGTCTGTCAGAAAGAGCACGGCGACGCCGCCGAGCGCAAGGCGTGCGGCAAGGTCCACTTCTTCCCCGAACGCTACGCGAAAACCTACCTCGACTGGCTCGGCGAAAAACGCGACTGGTGCATCAGCCGCCAACTATGGTGGGGACATCAGATACCGATTTTCAAAGTGACTTTTTCCGATCGTCATACGGGTGGATTAGGTAGTACCAGTGCAATACAACAGCGTCGAGATGAACTAATTCAACAGTTAAAAGATGCTCTTCAAGAATTAGGCGTAGCCGCTAATTGTAAAGATGACTTCTGCATACAACCTATCGAAGAATCTAGTGCTTGTTGCTTTGTTTGTACTCGTAGTAAGGAGGCACTTCAGCAGCTGCGAGATGTGTACGATAGTCTTGGGTCAGCAAAACATGTTGAACCGCATGGAGTAGACGCCCCTGTAACTCGTAAGATATGGTCTGATGATCCACGCGATACGGCTTTCCGTAAGATATTTGACCTTGTAGTTAATAAAGATCACTTTGTTGAAGACCCCGACGTTCTCGACACCTGGTTCAGCTCGGCCCTGTGGCCGCACTCGACGATGGGTTGGCCGGAGGATACCGACCTGATGCGGCGGTATTATCCGGGCTCGGTGTTGAGCACGGCCCGCGAGATTATCACGCTCTGGGTGGCGCGTATGGTATTGACCGGGATGTACAACATCGGCCAGGTGCCCTTCCATGACGTGTACATTCATGCGGTCATTCAGGACGGGCAGGGGCGGCCGTTCAAGAAGACCCTCGGCAACGGCTTCGACCCGGTGGATATTATTGATACCTACGGGGCCGACGCCCTGCGTTACACGATGGCCTCGCTGGCCACCGAGACGCAGGATATCCGCATGCCGATGAAGAAGGTCAAGCTCGACGACGGCCGCGAGCTGCAAAGCTCCGAACGCTTCGAGCTCGGCCGCAACTTCTGCAACAAGCTGTGGAACGCCGCCCGCTTCGCGTTCATGAACCTCGAAGGGGTGACGATGGACAAGCTGGACATCGCCACGCTGCCGGTCGAGGATCGCTGGATTCTCTCGCGGGTGCATCGGGCGACTGTCGAGGTGCAGGACGCCCTCGAGCGGTTCCAGTTCAGCCGAGCGGTCAGTCTGGCCCGCGATTTCTTCTGGGACTCGCTGTGCGACTGGTATCTCGAACTGGCCAAACCGCGGTTCAACGAGAACCGGCGGGCGGCCGAGGCCCGGCAGGTATTGGCCTTCGCCCTCGATCAATCGTTGCGTCTGCTGCATCCGTTCGTGCCGTTCATCACCGAGCGGCTGTGGGAGAGCCTCAACAAGCTGGCCCCGCGCCGCGGCCTGCCGGGCATCGCCGAACTCGATACGCCCGAGGCCCTGCTGGTCGCCTCCTATCCGCCGGCCGAAGGCTGGCCCGCCCTGGCCGCCCCCGAGGTGGACGCGATTTTCGACGACTTGCAGACGGCCACGCGGGCGGTCCGCGATATTCGCCAGAAACAGAACGTCCCGCCGAAACAGTCGGTAGACGTAAGCATCAAGGTGCCGGCCGACCGGGTGGCCTCGCTGGAACACGAGGCCAAGGTCATCAAGCAACTGGCGAAAGTCGGCGAGTTGACCATCGGGGCCGACGTGCCGCGGCCGAACAACGCGGCCACCCTGGTGATCGGCGACATGCAGATTTTCGTGGCCGACGTGATCGACACGGCCGCCGAGCGCAAACGCCTCGAGGCCGAACTGGCCAACCTCGACAAGCAGATCAAGGGCATCGAATCCAAGCTCGGCAACGAAAGCTTCACCGCCCGCGCCCCGGCCGACATCGTCGACCGCGAACGCCAACGCCTCGCCGAACTGCAAGGCCAACGCGAAACAGTGGTCAGCACGATGAACGAGTTGGGCTGATCTCCCGTGCTGGCAATAAGAACCCCAAGCGCGAGCGCGGGGCCGGAGGCAGGACCGCGATCGGGGTACAGATAACCACGCAGGGTGAGCGAGTGACGCCCGTCGTTGTGGGGCAGTTCGCATTCAGCCCGCTCGCTCGCGCTCGGGGTTCCGATAAGCGACGCGCCTGCGTATGACGGAGAGGACCGAGATGGATTTGAAGAACAAAGTTGCTTTGGTTACCGGGGGAACGAAGGGGATCGGGGCGGCGACGGCCGTGTTGTTCGCCGAGCAGGGAGCGGACGTGGCCATCGTGGGGCGGAACGACGACGAGGAAGCCAAAAAGACGAGGCAGGCGGTCGAGTCCGCCGGCCGCAAGTGTCTGTTGATTGCCGCCGACATGGCCAAACCCGATGATGCGGTCCGTTGCGTCCGGCAAACCCATGCGCAACTGGGCCGGCTTGACGTGCTTGTGCATTGCGCCGGTGGGCTGGTGGCCGGGCGTCTTTTGGAAGTTAAGCCCGAGGACTGGTACGCCGGTTTCGACGTACATGTGCATGCCATCTATCATCTATGCCGGGCGGCCGTGCCCTTAATGCGTCCGAACAAGGAGGGGGCAATCGTGCTGGTCTCCTCGGTGGCCGGTATTCGGGGCCTGCCGGTACATATCGGTTATCAGGTGGTCAAGGGCGCGATAGCCCAGTTCACCAGGGCCCTGGCCTGCGAACTGGCCGACGATCATCTCCGGGTCAACGCCGTCGCCCCGGGGATTATCCGCACGGCCTTCCACAAGAACATGAGCCCCGAGCAGAAAAATCACAATCTTAACAATCGTATCCCCCTGCACCGCGAGGGCGCCCCCGAGCAGGTGGCCGAGTTGATCCGCGACCTGGCCGTAAATGATTACATTACCGGCGAGATCGTCACCATCGACGGCGGCCTGACCATGCGCATCGCATGAGCATCCCGACCGACGAATTGTTTCCTGATCTAAAAAGAACCGCCACCGAACTGAACCCCCCGGAAAAACGGCCGGACGGCCATTGTTTCAACCCGGTAAACGTCATAAAATACCTCGAACCCAAAGGGTTTTGCGGGAGTACTCATTATATGGATCGTTATGCCGCCCGATACAACGTGGATAACGGCTGTTGGGAAGTGTTCGACACACTGGCCCAGAAGGCTATCGAATCGTTTTCCTGCCGAAACGATGAGGAACTCCGCCATTATGCGGAACACCGAGCCTTAGCCCATGCGTTCCGTATGAACCAGCAAAATACGCCCTGCACCGAAGATCAACCAAGTAACCAATGACTCCCTGCGGTATCCGGTGGCCATCGCTCTGAGAAACGGATATACTCCTTCTCCTGTCAATAATTTTCCGAGAAGGGATACGACCAATGCGCGTGCTGATTACCGGATCGAGTGGGCAGATAGGGACGAATCTGGCCTTGAAGCTGATGGCTCGGGGCGATCAGGTGGTGGGGATCGACCTTCGCCCGAACCCTTGGACGGGCCAGATCGAAACTCAGGTTGCCAATCTTCTTACCATGCGGGACGAGGATTGGCCGACCGGCCACTTCGACGTGATCGTGCACCTGGCCGCCCATGCCAAGGTCTTCGAGCTGGTCGAGTACCCGGATCGGGCCCTGGATAATGTCACGGACTGCTTCCGGGCTCTGGAGTTCGCCCGCCGCAAACGTACCCCCTTCATTTTTGGAAGCTCGCGAGAGGTCTACGGGGACATCCATCGACACGTGACCGAGGAGGCCGAGGCCGACTTCGTGGTCGCCGAGAGCCCGTACTCGGCCAGTAAAATCGCCGGCGAGGCTTTCATCTATTCCTACGCCGAGTGCTACGGTTTGCCTTATCTGGTCTTCCGTTTCAGCAACGTGTACGGGCGGTACGACAATGACATCCGGCGGATGGAGCGGGTATTGCCACTGTTCATCTTCAAGATCGCCCGCGACGAACCGATCACGGTTTACGGACGCGAGAAGGTGTTTGATTTCACCTACGTGGACGACTGTATCGAAGGCATTATGCGGGGTATCGACTCCCTGGCGGCGGGGCGAGTGGCCAATCAGACCATCAATCTGGCTTACGGACAGGGCAGCACCCTGGTTGACGCGGTGAACATTATCGCCTTGGCTTTGGGTAAAACCCCCAACGTCACTTACGAACCGCCGCGAGCGGGAGAGGTAATGCGCTACGTGGCGGATATCACCAAAGCGCGGCAAGTACTCGGTTACAATCCGCAGGTTCCACTCAGCGCCGGGATCCCGCTGGAAATCAAGTGGTTCCGCGAACACGGAGATCTGGGGTGAGGCCGGTCTTCCTCGTCGCCAGCCTTTAATCCCTGGGCATTCAGAACCAGGACCAGCCACCCAACCCTTTCCGCGAGGTGCGCAACGAGGTTCAGGTATGACACCCATAAGCTCGAAATTGGCCATCGACGGCGGCCCGCCCGCCAAGACCACTCCCAACATTCCCATGTACCCCGGCGGAAACGAAATCGGCGAGGAGGAGAAACGAGAGGTTCTCGACACCCTGGACAAAAAATATCTCTTCCGCTATTGCAGGCCCCAGGGGCTTGCTTCCAAGACCAGCGCGTTTGAAAAATGCATCGCGGATATGATCGGCTGCCGCTACGCCCTGGCCACCAATGCCTGTACCTCGGCGTTGATCAGCAGCCTGACAGCCTGCGGCGTCGGGCCGGGGCACGAAGTGATCGTCCCCGCCTTTACCTACTGGTCGTCGGCCTCGGCGGCCCTGTGCTGTCGGGCCGTGCCCATCGTCGCGGAAATCGATGACTCCGGCACCCTCGACCCGGACGATTTCGAACGCAAAATCACCCCGCGAACCAGGGCGGTCATCCCCGTCCACATGCGCGGCTCGCCCTGCGACATGGACCGAATCATGGATATCGCCCAGCGGCACAAGCTGGCGGTCATCGAGGACAACGCCCAAGCCTGCGGCGGCACCTACAAAGGCAAATATCTCGGTTCCTTCGGCGATTGCGGGTGTTTCAGCTTCCAGTATTACAAGATCATCACCACCGGCGAGGGCGGCATGGTCACCACCAACGACGAGTCCCTCTACGTGAAAGCGCAAATGGTCCACGACTCGGCGGTCTGCTGGCGTCCGGACCGCTTCGCCCCCGCCCGCTTCCCCGGCGAGCTGTTCTGGGGCTACGATTTCCGGATGAGCGAGGTGGAAGGCGCTCTCGGACTGGCCCAGTTCCGGCGCCTGCCGGGCCTGCTGGAGCGTATGCGGAGCCGTAAGGGCCGGATCGTCGCCGGCTTGGAGGATCTGGTCGCCAAGGGCATCACCCCCCGCCGACAGATTGACCCCGAAGGCGACACGGGCATCTGCATCATGTTCATGCTGCCGACCGTCGAGCTGAGCGAACAATTCGTAAGGGCCCTGGCCGCCGAGGGCGTCGATGTCATGCACCCGTATCACGAAGACATCCCCGACTGGCACGTGGCCCATCACTGGCGGCACATGATCGACCTGGTGACGCCCACTCCGGAGGGCTACCCATATCGCGATCCCGCCCGGTCGGGGCAACCGCCGAGCTATCGCGATCTGTGCCCGAAAAGCGCGGACATCCTTTCCCGCATGGTCCATATCAACGTACCGCCCCAGATGACCGACACCGACTGCGACATGGTCGCTACGGCCGTCCGAAAGGTAACCCATGCGTATCTGTAAAAACCCCTCTGCTCGCGTACTCGTAGGGCTTACATGGCCAGTAGGTTTACGAGAGAAGAAGGCCATTGACATAGTCGGGATAGACCGTTAGGTGTGCGGGCTATGGAGCGATCTTTGAGAATGCGACGTTTGCGCCGGGTATCGGTCGGGGTAGTGGCGCTTATCGCCATGGCCCTCTGCGCTGCCTGGCTGATGTTTCAACATATACCCGCGTGGTATCGACCGATCTCGATTTCCGCCCAAGGCGATCTGCATCGTGTACGCCAGGATTTATCCGGCACCTACGACCGCCTGGATACCGCTCTTATGTACGCCAACGAGCCGATCGAGTTTCATCTGCGGGAGGACCAGATCAATGCCTGGCTGGCGGCCCGGGAAAACATCGAACCAGGCACCAAGGACTGGCTGCCCGCAATGCTGTCGGACCCATTCGTTCATGTCGAGAGTAACGGCCTGCGCGTAGCCGCCACGGTTCGACGCGAGGAGCTGAAAACCGTCCTGAGCGCCCGGCTGACCTTTGAAGCCAGGCCGGATGCCCTACGGATGCGGATGAGCGAGGTGCGTACCGGCCGACTGCCCATCCCCGAAAAATGGCTTCGGGCCGCGTTGGCCGACCTGACCAATAAATTGCCCGCCCCAAAAAATCTTCCGGCCGGCCGAGGCCGGGGCGAGAGCCCCCCTGATCGATGGGACCGGCTGCTGGCCGGAATCGACCTGAATAACGCAGTGGTCTCCGAATATATCAACCGCCCTTTCCGGATTGTCGGCCTGCGGTTCGAGCCGCCGGTAATTGTCGCCACCCTCGAACCCCTGCCCCGTTAATCGTGTTGCCGGACAAACCGCCAAACCTCGTCCCCGCCGACCGCTTCATTACTGACTGATTTAATAATCTCGTAATGGCCGCAAAGTTGTTCCCCTCGTATGTCGAGGCTGAGCCGATCGGGCTCGTGTCCAATCAAGAAATACTGGCCTTTGTCCAGCCGGGTCACGGAACCACGATCACCGGAAATCCGGCCCTGGTAATCAAGATAAGTCCGTCGATGATCGACAATCCGACATGCGGAGATGGGCGGTGCTTCCGCGCTTGCTGCCTTAACTATTGGATTATGCGCCAGTTGCCACGTTACCAGAACCGAACCGGCCTCGAACATCAGATCCCAGTGCCGCCCGGCATCCAGTACATGCTCCAGTAAAACAAATTGACCTGACAATTCCAGCATTGAGCCGTAGTATACCGATATTCACTTGATAACTCCCTGCTCCAAGGGTACGATTACCCAGACATGGAGGACTCTCGCCGGCTGTCATGGAGGTAAGTATCATGGACCGTTCCGGTTTATTTATGAAACGTGCACTTGTTGGATCGGCAATTTTTGCGCTTTCAATAGGCGCCTTGATTGGCTGTGCCCCAAGCATCGAGGAAATGCGTGTCACCGGGATCGAACAGTTTCGCGGACGCCAGTTCGTGGAATCGACGGCCACCATGCGCCACATTCTGGAGCAGCAGCCAAACGACGCGGAAGCCAATTATTACATGGGCTTGAACTACCGGGCCATGGCGGAGCGTAAATTCCGTGACGGCAACGTGGCGGCCGCCGCTCGTGAACTGGACATCAGTACCATGTATTTCACTCAGGCCATCAAGAGCTGGCCGAACTATATGTCCGCCATCGCCGCGAAGAATGAGGCCCTCGAGGCTCGCGGAAAATTCGAGGCCGCCTTGACCCTGGCTGAACGAGCCACCAGTAACAACCGTGGCATCGCAGAGCATTTCGTCTACCTTGGCGACGAATACCGTCAGCGCGGCGACCATGATAACGCCTTGCGCCGCTATAAGACCGCCTTGGGTATCGACCCTCAAAATGCTAAAGCCTTCGCCGGAATGGGTCAGCTTTACTTGCTGGTCGGCGAACGGGCCTTGGCCATGGATGCCTTCCGGCGGGCCTACGAGATCGACCCGCGTGAAACTGGCGCCGCCGACGCTCTGAACCAACTGATGTCCGAGTCCGGAACGTATACGGCCAGCCATGAGGCGAGCCTGCGACCATAAACCCTGTCAAATCACAAGACTGCTGAAAGGACCGAGATGAATGTCTCGGTCCTTTTTTTAATGGAAACACCCCTCCGCGATGACCGAGGCCAACCCATAGGCGTACCATCGAACCGCGAGTATGATGCTCCCAGCACGAGGGCTTGGGATGATTCGCGTTTTATGTCCATATTGTCAACGTCGCTATCGCACGGAACGCTCGGCCTTCGGGGTGATGGCGGTATGCTCCGCCTGTCATCGAGCCTTTCCCATAGGCCAGAAACTGGCCCCATTCGAGTGGCAGCCGACCGACTTGGCCGAGGATTCCTGGATCGGGGTCAAGCCCCCCGAGGAAAAAAAGGAAATTCGCCACTGCATAATGTGCGAGTCCCCCTTGCCCGAAGGATCGGTGTCCTGCCCCGCCTGTGGCGTGAATCAGGTTACCGGGGTGGTCCATCGCCCCAAAATCGAACCGGTAACCAGGCCGCAGACGATCTGGGCGGCGATTCCCATTCGGGCCGCCCTGACCATGGCTTTGATCGCCTTGGTCGCCGTAGGTGCTGCTTGGATATTTTACCGACTATACGCCTCCATATTAAAAAGCACCGACGAGGGGACGCGCCATGCGAAAATTATTGCGGGGGCCAAGTTTCTACGGAACAACGATGACGAGCGGGCCTTTGGCGAACGTTTTACCGGCTACGTCGACGATAACGATATGCCCAACTTGCTTGCCGCTCTGTCCGCGAGAAATCCGTCGGTCGCTCGGTCGGCTCGCTTACTAATCGGTTCTGGAAACATAACCCAACTGGCCCCCCTGCTGGATTGGGCTGAGCAGCCGACGAAGCAGACATCCCTGACAGCCATACTCGATGCCATCGGCCCGCGACGCCTGGTGGAGTTGAGCAACCATGAAGACGAGAATGCCCGCCGGGCCGCCGCCCGGGCGCTTTGCGTTTTGTTCGACGTGCCCGATCCGGAAAACCAGATCGACAACCTGGCCCGGCCGCTTACGTACGCAGAAAAGGCGGAAACGCTCAACAGATATTTTCGATCGTGGCCGATGCTGACCGGGGCTTTCGTCGTGGATGTCGATGGGACCGTTGGCGGTTTTCAGGTCGACCTGGAGCAAGTCGGCTCGGTATTTTACCTGCATATGGGCAAGTACCTATTTCGCTCGGAAATGGGGGGCGGCCGAGAACTGGCGATTCCAATCGAATACTGGTGTGCGGCCACAGCCCCGGCGGTCAGCGCGGAGCAGGTTCGGCCCCTGCTTGGGGGAACGGTCATATTGAGCGCTCCGATCGGAGCGGAATGGGTCGGCCTGGTCACTCTCACCGTCAGGCAGACAATGCTGACGCCCCTACCGGGCTTTTTGCCCTTTGAGCCCCCGGCCCCCGGGCACTCGGTCGAAAAAACCTTTCGCCTGGAGCGTCCTGGGACAAGATGACTCGCCTATTTCAATAGCTCCCGGCTGACGATGAAGCGAACGAGCAAAAGCGTTATAATACTTCGGTCCCGAAACCCGTGGCCCCGGCCCTCCGCCGGGACGTACGGGGCGAGGGACGCGATTGATGGTTAAATCGGGGTTCCCGCGACCGTGACGGCCCGATTCTACCCCAACCGATATGGAAAGTGCTTAATGAGCGACGATTTGAGTCAGGACAAGCCAAACCTTGCTGCGAACGGAAACCGAACCGCCAAGCCGAGCAGCGTGGCCGTCCGTTACGGCAGAATGAATCACATGGGCGAGTTCACCTTGCCCAAAAATATGGATATTACCGGCGGGAAAGTGGTAATCGCTACCGACCGGGGCATCGAGCTGGGCGAGGCGCTGGCCTTGAGCTGTCCGGGGTGTACCCTCTGTATTGGTACCGACAAGATGCGGCGCTACGGAAAAACCAGCGGCGGTGACGTATATCGCACCAACAATGGACGAATACTCCGCATCGCTACTGAAGGCGACATTCGCGAGCAGGAACGCATCCAGGAGGATGCGGCCGGCAAGGTGAATACCTGTCGGCGTTTCGCCCGCGAGGTCGGGCTGAACATCAAAATCGTGGATTGCGAACACGTGCTGGGTGGCGAGAGGATCATTTTCTATTTCCTGGCCGAGGAGCGGGTCGATTTTCGCGAGCTGGTACGCCGTCTCGCCGGCGAGTTCCAGACCCGTATCGAAATGCGGCAGATCGGAGCCCGAGACGAAGCCCGCCTGCTGGCCGATCTGGAAACCTGCGGACGGGAATGTTGCTGCAAAAACTTCCTGAAGACCTTGAAACCGATAACCATGTCCATGGCCAAATTACAAAAAACCACCCTGGACCTGGCTAAGGTGAGCGGGCGCTGTGGACGCCTGAAATGCTGTCTGCGCTATGAGCATGAAACCTACGAGGAGCTCAACAAGCGACTGCCCCGGAGCAATTCCTGGATTGCCACAACAGAAGGAATCGGACGGGTCGTGGACCGACAGATCATCTGCCAGTTGGTCAAGATCAGAACAGATGACGGCCGCATGCTGTCCGTGCCGGTCGAAAATATTCTTGAATGGAACGTCGCGGCGCCGGCTATTCCCGCGCAGGAAGGCAACACGCGAGATAGAACATTCCGCTCACGCCGTCCCGCGGGCCGTCCGGACCCAAGATCGCCGCTTCCCGAAACCCCAGCACCGCAACAGAGCGGAGAGTCGACCGGCGAAGTCCTTGCGCAGCCGACCGAACCATCCGCCATCAACAACGACGAACAAGCCGACAAGCCGCAGGAAGACACCCCGTCCGCCGACCAGTCTACGAGATCCCGGCGCCGTCGTCGGGGCAAACGCGGCCGCCGTCCGCGACGGGACGAGCGCGGTTCCTGAATCACCTTGGGCATAAGCGGAGATGTTTACAGAGTAATCCATGCCTCAGACACCCCCAAAAAGCATTGAGCAGATCGTAGCGGAACTCGGACGCTACCCGATAGACGCCTTCATGTTCGTCCAGGAGTGCATTGCGCATGCCGCGGAAAACGTGCACGGCCCGATGTCCGAGGATGAAAAAACGGTGGCCCAATGGATGACGAAAGAGGCGATGGACTTCCCCACCCTGGCGGCGGCCTATCATGAAAACAGCCTGCCTCCCGAAATCCGGAAGATTGTCGATCGCATTGGCGGGGCGGAAAAACTGAACCGGCACGTAACCGGCCAGCAGCTCTGCTGGGCATTCCGCGACGCCGCTCTGGCCCGCTGGGGGTTGATGTCCAGAACCGTTCTGGCCCATTGGAAGATAACCCGCACCGAGGACATAGGGGTAATTATCTTTGCGCTTGTGGACCACGGCTGGCTACAAAAACAACCCACTGATTTGCTCGAGGATTTTTCCAATGTCTTCGACTTCGACGAGGTGTTCGAACGGGTTTATCGCATGGGTTAAGCATCCGGTCATAATCCATGGTTATTAGACCTTAGACCGGCGAAAGCCCGTCGGCCACTCGACCGATAACCTGTCATAAGGCCACTTTTCGCGAATCGCTCAAGAAAAACACGTTTCTAACCTCAGAGCAACCGTCAACATCCGATACCAATAAGGTATCGCCGTTCTGTGTCAATTGAGGTCCAGCGGTAAAACCATGAATGACTGGTTGGATGCTGAAACAAGGGCGGAACGCGCCCTGCAACTTAGTGAGTCCAGGAAATGGCGGGAGGCCCTCAACGAGCTTGAGGCCGCCTTGGCCATTAACCCCCATGACTCGCTCTGGCACGCCCAGCGCGGCCAGATCCTCGACCAACTCGACCAGTTCGCAGAAGCCGCCGAAGCCTACCGGCAAGCCCTGGAGCTGGAACCGGAAAACGTAGATGTAGACACCGCTCTGGGCATCGACCTGATTCGCATCGGGCAATACGACCAGGCCGTGCGGCACTTCGAGAAAATAAGCAAAACCAACCCCGACTACGAGCCGGCCTACTGCCATCGCATCGCCGCCTATACGCGCATGGGCCAGCATGACCGGGCGGAAAGCATGTTCTATCTCGCCCAGCAAATCAATGAAAAATGCCCAAGCTGCTTCCACCATATCGCCGAATCGCTGGCCTGCCGGGGCTTGTACGCCAAAGCCGTCTACTGCTGGCAAAGAACGCTCGAACTGGAACCGGACTTCCCCTGCGTACGCCAAAGAATCGCGGAGATTCACCGACACGAACATAATTACGATAAGGCTCGCGAATTCCTTTTGGCCGCTCTGCGCCGCGACCCGGGAAACACGGATATCCTGGCGGACTTGGGCGATCTGTTGATTGAAGTCGGAGATTATGACGGGGCAGAAGCCGAATTTCGACAAGTACTCGCCTTGGACCCCACCTCGGTTCGCGCTCATGTCGTCCTGGGCTTGATGGCCTCACGCAAGGATGACCAGGAGACGGCCGGCCGATATTTTCAAACCGCCTTGGCCCTTGATCCGCACTTTCCAGGATTACGTGCCCAAATAGGCGATATCCAGCTACGCCGCGGCCATCATCGCGAGGCCCTGCATCATTTGTCCCTGGCCCTGGAAGACGACGCCAATGACCGCATTGCTCTAATGGCCATGGGCAACTGCCTCCTGGAACTGTTCAGGCCGGCCGAAGCGCAAATCCACTACGAATCCCTTATCGAGCTGGAACCGGTATCCGCGGGTGCGGGCGCCCACCACAATCTCGCGGTCTGTCGGTTCCTGCAAAACGATCTGGAAGGCGGAATTCTTCACTGCCAGACCGCCCTCGAAATCGAACCGGATAATGTGATGGTTATCCATAAGCTGGCTTTGGCTTACCTGCATCTCGGCCGCTGGGGCAAGTCCCGTGAAATGATCCGGAGAGGCCTACAGATACAGCCCGATCATCCCAGCCTGGAGAAATTGGCTAAACAATTCTGGCTGCTCCGAATCAAACACAACATCCGACAACTGCTTCGCCACATCCAATAATAATACCACACTCACTTCACTTAACAGGCCGTGCCAGACCTTGCCTAGTCTGTCGGGTTGGCTTACTATTGGTTGTTTGATCCAGTTTTCCGGTCCTGCGCGGTGTGCACGAAAGCGACGCGGCATCGTGCATCTGAACAGGATTTGGTGCTGTATAATGTCGCGGGGCCCGAAGCGGTGCATATACCGGAATCAAGGGTCTGCGGCATTGGTTCCGGAATGCGGACAGCGCGTACCGTAGGACAACCCCAGCGATGAGCTTGTCCCGGTGTGTGGTAGAAAAACCGTGAGAAAACCGTAATTACTCGAATCGCCCTTTTGAATAACCCGGATTTCCCATATGACACTTACAACGGCGTATAATGAGGTGACGATTTCCCCAATGAATACAGGTGAAAATGAACCTCAGGCCGCTGAAATCCGGAGAATGCAATGGGTGAAGCACGCAAGG
>JAAYCU010000166.1 GCA_012729595.1 Phycisphaerales bacterium | reverse complement strand
CCCTGGCGAGCGGGCCTTCGATGCAGGATTCTGTCACACGTATGTCGGCGAGAACATTGCTGCCGGTCAGATTGACGTGGAAGCCGTCATGCGGGCTTGGATAAACAGCCCCGGCCACAACCGAAACATGTTGCTGGCGGATTATGTCTATGTTGGCATGGGGTATTTCGTGTCTCCAGAAGGTCGCCGGTTCTGGGGGCAAGCCTTCGCATTCGACCTGCCTTGATAATACTCAGTTCATAATACCTGCTGTATTGTTCGCCACGCTCATTATTTTGTTGCTTGATATGTACGTTGCAGCCGGTATGGCTGTCGGATGGCCGCAATTCTGGGATTAGAGGAGGTGCTGTCATACTTTGCCGCAAGGCCCAGGCAGTGTATTCGCATTACCATGAGCCAGGTTTGCACATCCAAGATCATACTCCAGGCTTGGGGGGCATTGTATATGAACCCTTCCCCTTATGACCAGGCCGAATAATTGTGCCGCCAAACATCTGTCACAACCCCATGAGAGATTTCGGACAGCGTCTGCCCTTGCTTCCGGCCGTCTTTTCGCGAGAATGGTGCGTACCTCGATGACTGGTGGTCTGGTACCCCAAGGGAGCGATTATCCCATGCCTTTTAACCGAACATTGGTTTACCGTGCCTGGTCTGGCATACTCCTTGTGGTCGCCTTCTGCGCGGGTTGCAGCGACATTAATTGGGAGCGAGACTACGATAAGGGTATGCAACGAGCCATTCAGCAGCAGAGGCGGGTTTTGTTGCAGTTTTATTCGCCAATGTGTTCTGATTGTCGCCGGATGGACGATGAAGTCCTGTCCGATCCAGACGTACAGCGTGTCTTGGCCCGCTATCTGCCCATCCGTGTGGATATGATGTTCAATCGCCGGTTGGCCGAGCAGATGAATGTGGTTCTGACCCCCACCTTCGTAGTGATGCGTCCGGAAAGGACCGGCATGAACGTAATCGCTTCCCGTAGCGGGTTTAGCGACAAGGAAGAGTTTCGTTTGTTCCTGATCAAGAATGCCCTTTATTAACTGTTCTATGCCTCTCGTATAAGGTGCGATAACTCGCGGATGGGAACTTCCATTTCCATCGCCCCGACTGAAACCACCGCCAACTGCTTGTGCAACAGCATGCGCACTATGCGCCCCTCCCGGTCGAAACGCTTGACATGAACGGGATCGCCCGGTTTCAGTTGCAGGATGGTCGTCAGCCAGCGATCGAATTCCTGTTGCTTGCGGTGCAGGTCGGCCAATTCCTGAGCGGCGGCGGCCTTCTCGCGTTCGGCGTCGGCTTTGGCAGTCTCGGCTTCGCTACGAGCCCGTTCGGCTTGTCGGCGCGATAACAGAGTTCCACGGATGGCCCGGGAGAGTTGTTCGTGGGCGCTGCTCAGATGGCCGCGGGCCGCCTGGATGATCGCAGGCGGAAGGCCTAATCGTTGGGCAATGTTGATCGCGTTGCTGTTGCCAGGCTCGCCGATCAGCAGGTGATAGGTAGGTCGCAGGGTTTCCACGTCGAACTCAACGCAGGCATTTTCCGCCCTGGCCTCGGTATACGCCAGACTTTTCAGTACCCCGAGGTGCGTTGTAAGCAGCGACGGGCAGCGGCGCTTGAGCAGTTCCTCGACGATCGCTCGCCCGATGGCCGCCCCTTCATCTGGATCAGTTCCCGCTCCTAGTTCGTCGATGAGCACCAGCCGTCCGGGCTGAGCGTGTTTGAGGATGACCATCAGTCGGGCGAGGTGGGCGCTGAACGTACTCAACGATTGCTGGAGGCTCTGTTCGTCACCGATATCGACCAGGATATCCTTGTAGACCGGCACGGTACTACCTTCGGCGGCCGCGATAGGCAGCCCGGCCTGGGCCATCGCGCAGGCCATGGCCACGGTCTTGAGCGCGACGGTCTTGCCGCCGGTATTCGGCCCGGTGACGACCAGAACATCAAAATCGTCTCCAAGTCGGATATCGATGGGCACGACCTCGAAGGATTCACCGCGCAATTCGGTGTCTTTGCTCATCTCGATCAGCAAAGGGTGACGGGCTCTACGCAGTTGCAGCCGTCCATCGGAGGATATATGCGGACAACTCAATCCATAGGCCCGGGCCAGGCGGACCTTGGCCACGATCAGATCGACGATGGCCAACAGATGTAAGCTCCGGAGTATCTCTTGCTGGTTAAGGTGGATTTGGTGGGTGAGGTTCCAGAGTAGCCGGTTGATCTCCGCCTGTTCATCGACTTTGAGGTCTATGATACGGTTGTTGAGCTGAACGGCTTCGGCTGGCTCGACGAACAGAGTAGCCCCGGAATCGCTGGTGCGATGAATGATACCGGGTACTCGCCCGCGGTATTCGGCGGCCAGGGGCAGGACGAGCCGATCGTCGTGAAAGGTCGCTTGCGGGTAACGCAGCCAGCGAGTGATGTTTCGTTCGCGTAAAAGGCGGTCGATTGTGTGGTTGATGTTCAGCCGGGCATTGGCGATTTCCAGACGCAGGCCCCGCAACTTGGCACTGGCTTCGTCGCGTATTTCACCTGATGGGTCGATCACCCGACGAATCGCGTCGGCCAGGGTTTTGAAATCGCCGATCGGCCCGCAGAGTTCCTTAAGTCTCGGTGTGCTATCGTCAAGACGGGCCGCCCATTTGACGATTTCATGGGTTGTGGCGAAGGTGTCGGCCATCAATAGAAAATCGTCCGGTTCGGGGCTGTGGGGGGGGACAGTGGCCGTGACCAATTCGCGCAGATCCCGAACTCCGCCGAATGGCGGCAGACCGATACGGGCGGCGACATCGATCATTTCGTGTACCTGTTCGTGCCATTGCCGAATCAGGCCGTGGTTATCAACAGGCTTGATCTTGTCGGCCATCCACCGCCCGAGGCTGCAATTCGCATGGCCGGCCAGTATCTTCCGTATCCGGGCGAATTCGATCTTGTCCAGCGTATGAGCATCCATGTACAGCATCTTATCCAAACCTGGCGGTGGACGTAATGGTCCAAGACCGCAGGAATGCGGGAAGGAGTGATGAAGTGATGGAGAGTCAGAGGGACGACCGGTACTATCCAATCTTCTCCATGCTCCGCGCTTCGCTTTGACCAAGCCGGGCTACGACCTGACGATGCCGTGTCTCCCGCTTCGCGCAACTGGGATAGGCGTGGCGAATCCTCAATTCTCGTCGCCGGGGTCGAGGACGGCCATGAAGGCTTCCTGGGGAATGGTCACCTGGCCGACCATCTTCATGCGTTTTTTGCCTTCCTTTTGTTTTTCGAGCAGTTTGCGTTTGCGGGTCACGTCGCCGCCGTAGCATTTGGCGGTGACGTTCTTACGCAGCGGCTTGATGCTTTCGCGGGCGATGATCCGGTTACCAATGGCCGCCTGGAGGGGGATCTCGAACAGGTGGCGGGATATCTCGGTTTTTAACCGGCGGATCAGGGACCGGCCACGGCGATCGGCCTTGGACCGATGTACGATAATGGACAGGGCGTCGACGGCCACGCCGTTGACCAGGATATCCAGCTTGCACAGATCGCCGGTCTCGTAGCCGATCAGTTCGTAATCCATTGTGCCGTAACCGCGGGTGGCGGCCTTGAGCCGATCGTAGAAGTCGTAAATGATCTCGGCTAGCGGGAAGCGGTAGGTTAGCATCACCCGCTGGGGCGAGAGGTATTCGGTTTTTTTGTAGAGTCCGCGACGCTCCTCGGCAATTTTCATAATCGCCCCGATACCGTCGGCGGGCATGATCAGGCTGGCGTCGATCATCGGTTCTCGGATTTCCTCGACCACAGACATGTCCGGAAGTTCGCTGGGCGAATCGATTTCGATTACCTCGCCGTCTTTTTTGAGTACTTGATAATTTACCGTTGGGGCGGTCTGGACCACGTCAATATCGTTTTCGCGTTCAAGCCGCTCCTGAATTATCTTCATGTGCAACAGCCCGAGAAATCCGCAGCGGAAGCCAAAGCCCAGGGCGTTGCTGTGTACCGGTTCGAAGGAAAACGAACTATCGTTTAGCCAGAGTCGCTCGAGGGCTTCGCGCAGGGCCGGCGATTCGGTCATCGGACCGGGGTAGAAATCGCAATACACCATGCGTTGCGGCGGATGGTAGCCGGGCAGGGGGGTTTCTGTGCGGCGATTATCGAGGGTGAGGGTGTCGCCGATGTTAACGTCATGCAGGGTTTTGATGCCGGCGACCATATAGCCGACCTCGCCGGCGGCAAGAAAATCGACTATTCGCGATTTTGGGTTGAACTTCCCTACCTCGGTTACGTTGTAGGTGCGGCCGGCGGCCATCAGTAGAATCTTGTCGCCGCGGCAAAGCGAACCCTCCATCACCCGAAGGTGACAGATCACCCCGCGATGTACGTCCATCTTGGCGTCATAGACCAGGGCCTGAAGGGGGGCTTCGGGGTTTCCGGTTGGCGGGGGTATTTTCGTAACTATCGACTGAAACAGTTGATCCATCCCGATGCCGGTCTTAGCCGAGGTGAAAATCGCCTGCTCGGCTGGTATGCCGAGTACGTGCTCAAGTTCGAGAGCGACATCCTCCGGTTGAGCATGGGGCAGGTCAATCTTGTTGATCACCGGGATGATTTCAAGGTTATGCTCGATTGCCAGATAGGCATTGGCCACGGTCTGGGCCTGCACTCCCTGGGACGCATCGACCAGCAGTAGTACCCCCTCACAGGCGGCCAGGGCCCGCGAGACCTCGTAGTGGAAGTCCACGTGGCCGGGTGTGTCGATCAGGTTCAGCATATAGGTCTGCCCGTCCAGCGGACTGGCGTGGAAGACCGTAGCCCGGTTGGCCTTGATGGTTATGCCCATCTCCCGTTCGAGGTCCATGTCGTCGAGAAACTGGGCCCGCATTTCCCGTGAGGGCACGGCAGCGGTAGCGACCAGAATCCGGTCGGCCAGCGTGCTCTTGCCGTGGTCGATGTGGGCGATAATGCTGAAATTGCGGATTAACCGCCGGTCAAACATACACGTATACTCCCTTACGCTCGTAGCGAATCCCTCAATGTATCCGGATTCGCCGCACATTGAAAGGGTCGGAAGAGAACGGTTATTTCGGGTGTCCCGGAAATTGCTACCGGCTCGGAGCGGGGAAGGGCGTAGGCAGATTAACGGAGGGGGCATGGAGAGGGTATAGCAGAAATAGTACGATGAGTCTTTCATCATCTGTTTTCTTTCCGATTGATTATTCGGACCACGCACTTCTGGCGAGCATTTCACTTCTCGGTATCTTCTGCCCTCCGTCGCTCTGTCCTTGTTCGTCCCTGGCATGCCCGCCACGGCCCGCCCAGGCCAGGCCTTGGTGGGCTACACCGAGGCGAGCGGGTAAACTACTTCGGCTTAGTGGTCCGTCACCCCTTGCGCGAAACGCTCGCTCCCGGTTCGGGCTGGTTGTTTTGCCCCCGTAGGCGGGTAGGCGTATGATATGCCCTCGGAACGCGGGCGGCTGGCCTGCCCTCCGTTTGAATCAATTGAGTTACCAGTTTACCGAGTATCCGCTTATGAGTTCAGGAACAGGGAACTACGACTTTTTAACATTCGAGGCCAAGTGGCAGAAATACTGGCTGGAGCACAAGACCTTCCGCACGCCTCAGCCGGGCAAGCCGGATTTCGATGCGGCCAAGCCCAAGCTGTACGTGCTGGACATGTTCCCCTATCCCAGCGGGGTGGGGTTGCACGTCGGGCACCCGCTTGGCTACATCGCCACGGATATCTACACCCGCTACATGCGTATGCGCGGTTTTAACGTGCTGCACCCGATGGGCTACGACGCTTTCGGGCTGCCCGCCGAGCAATACGCCGTCGAGCATGGCGTGCCCCCGCGCGAGACCACCGAAAAAAATATCGCCAACATGCGCGATCAGTTGCGGCGGCTGGGTATGGGTTATGACTGGGACCGGGAAATCGCCACCACCGAGGTGAGCTATTACCGTTGGACCCAGTGGATATTCCTCCAGTTGTACAACAGTTGGTACGACCCCGCCGTGGATGCCGCCCGGCCGATCGCCGAGCTGATCCACAAACTCGAGCAGGAACATCTGGTGGTAAACTTCGACGGCCGGGTTGTTCCCGCCCAGGGGCAGGGCTTGCAGGAATGGTACGGGCTGCCGCCGGGCACCCAGAGATGGGCCGAGCTCTCCCCCGAGCAACGCCGGACGGTACTCGACCAGCATCGACTGGCCTACCTCGACGAGGTGCCGGTGAACTGGTGCCCCGCGCTGGGTACGGTGCTGGCCAACGAGGAGGTGACCAACGAAGGCCGCAGCGATCGGGGCAACCATCCCGTCTACCGGCGTCCGCTACGGCAATGGATGTTGCGGATCACGAAATATGCCGACCGGCTGGAACGCGATCTGGGACGGGTGAACTGGCCGGAAGCCATCAAGCTGATGCAGCGCAACTGGATCGGGCGGAGCGAGGGGGCGGAGGTCGATTTCGCCCTGGCCGACGACGAGGAGGAGACAATCCGGGTATATACCACGCGGCCGGATACCCTGTTCGGGGCCACCTACATGGTCCTGGCCCCCGAACATCCGCTGGTGGCCAAGATCACGACCGAGGAAAACCGGCGGGCGGTCGAAGACTACGTGGCCGTCGCCCGCAACAAAACAGAGCTAGACCGGACGGCCGAGACGAAGGAAAAAACCGGAGTGTTCACCGGGGCCCATGCGATCAACCCGGTCAACAGCGAGCGAATCCCTATCTGGGTGGCGGATTACGTGCTGATGGGCTACGGCACGGGAGCGATCATGGCCGTCCCCGCCCACGACACGCGCGATTTCGAGTTCGCCCAAAAGTTTAACCTGCCGATCATCCAGGTGGTAAAACCGCTCGGCGACGAGGATTGGCAGGGTTATGTCGGCGAGGGCACGGCGGTCAACTCCGGCGCGTTCGACGGGCTGCCCACCGCGGAGTTCAAGAAGAAAATCACCGAATGGCTCGAGGAAAACGAGCTTGGTAAGGGGACGGTGAACTACAAGTTGCGTGATTGGCTGTTCAGTCGGCAACGCTATTGGGGCGAGCCGTTTCCGATCGTCCACGACGCGGAAACGGACGAGATTTTCGCCCTGGACGAAAGCGAATTGCCTGTGGAACTGCCGGCCATCGACGACTACCGTCCGCAGGCGTCCGAGGATCCGAACGCCCCGCCCGCGCCGCCGCTGGGCCGGGCGACGGAATGGGTCAAAGTCCGCGGATACGTGACGGATACCGGTTCGGTCAAGCTGTTGCGGTCGGGGCAGTCGCCGCCGGACGGTGTCCAGGTCCGCGCGTTTCGCCGCGAGTTGAATACGATGCCGCAATGGGCCGGCTCGTGTTGGTATTACCTGCGCTATCTGGATAACCGCAACGAGCAGCGTTTCGCCGCCCGGGAGGTCGAGCGTTACTGGATGGCCCCGAAACAGGATAACGAGTCCGGCGGCGTCGATCTGTATGTCGGCGGGGCCGAACATGCCGTCCTGCATCTGCTGTATTCGCGCTTCTGGCATAAGGTGCTTTACGATTTAGGGCATGTCAGCTCGCCGGAGCCTTTCGGCCGACTGTTCAACCAGGGCTACATTCAGGCTTACGCTTATCAGGACGCTCGGGGAATGTACGTCGATATCCGCGACGTCGAGGAGCAGGGCGAGGGGAAGAACGCCCGGTATGTCCGCAAATCGAACGGCGAGGCCCTGACCCGCAGCCTCGGCAAGATGGGCAAAAGCCTCAAGAACGCCGTCGCCCCGGACGACATCTGCCACGAGTTCGGCACGGATACGCTACGGGTTTATGAAATGTACATGGGGCCGCTGGAGGCCAGCAAGCCGTGGAGTACGCGGGACATCGTCGGTATGAGCCGGTTTCTGCATAATGTTTGGCGACGTTTCGTGACCGAGGACGGGGCGCTGCGTATTGACGATGCCCCGGCGGATGAAGCCATGCATCGCCTGCAGCACAAAACCGTCAAGCGGGTCACGCTTGACCTTAAGGATTTGCGTTTCAATACGGCTATTGCCGCCTTGATTGAGATGCTCAACGCCCTGAAAGTCGAGCGTGTGCCCCGGGCCGTGGCGGAAACCTTCGTGCAGTTGCTCTCGCCGATCGCCCCGCATCTAAGCGAGGAGTTATGGCAGCGAATGTGCGGCCCGAAATGGAAGGACTCGATTGCCGCCGAATCGTGGCCCGATTACGAAGAGGCTATGTGTATTGACGCGGAGATCGAGATCCCGGTGCAGATAAATGGCAAAGTCCGTTCACGCATCACCCTGCCGGCGGCCGTAGCCGGCGATGTCAAGCAGATGGAACAGGTTGCCTTGGCCGATGAACGTATCACGCGGGAATTGTCCGGCAAAACCGTGCGTAAGGTAGTCTGTATTCCGCAACGGATGGTCAATATCGTAGCCGGTTAGCGGCGAGGTGCCCGATGGGTTTGGAGGTCGAGGCCAAGCTCAAAGTCGATACTCATCATTCACTGCGCGAGCGGTTGATTGCCTTGGGGGCTCTGTGCGCGAGCCGGGTCTTGGAAACCAACCATATTTTCGACAACGCGGATCGTTCCCTGCTGGCCGGCGACCGCGGGCTGCGGGTCCGCGAGTATCGAACGGTCGTGGGCCAAGCGTCCTCCTCCACCCTCACCCAAAGCGGCCTTCGGCCGCAACCAAATAGTTTTTGAACAGTGCCTCTAGCAAAAGTGGCGTTCTGGCCTGACCATGGTTGTTATCTACGCAGCCGTGGAAAGGAGAACGCCGTGGATCATTT
>JAAYCU010000165.1 GCA_012729595.1 Phycisphaerales bacterium | reverse complement strand
GTCCCATCCCCAATAATTTCAGCCGGTCCGATAAGGCGGTAATATCCTTGCAGGTTGCGTTGGAGTCCCGGCTGGGCATGGAAAAGGACTATTTCAAGTTGAATCTAGCCCAGCGACTAAGCCGCTCGCCGGGTTGCCCACCAAAACAATTTCCACGGATTCAGGACCGGGAAAAGCTGTCCCGTCGGTTTTTCCAGGGCCTTGATCCGGATTCCACCAGCCGTCTGCTGGCCGCCGTCTCCCACCCTCGACGTATTCATATACTAAAAGTACTATTGGGTGGTCCAGCCTGTTATCGCGCGATGGCCAAGGCAACCGGCCTGAAAGCCGGACCGCTGTACCATCACCTGAGTGAATTGCGGTCAGCAGGCCTGATCGGCCCGAAAACGCGAGACGCTTATGTAATAACACGGAAAGGCCAGCGTATAGCCTTTCTGATACTGGCTATGCAAAAGATGAGCTCATGCAGACGCAAAAAATAAAGCACTGAGATCGGCTATTCAGGCCAGATATCCAAGGTCCGATAATGTATCTTATGTTGCGTTCAGTGGCGGGGGAGCAAATCACGGGGTCGCTGACCTTATCCCAGACCATTTATTAGCCTCTCGATTTGACTAGCTGTCCGGCACTTCCGAATATGTATCCATGACAAGGTCTTGGCTCCGGACCATGTGCAGGTCTTCTTGCGGATCCCGCCCGCAAGTGGTCAGGTAGTTGCCGATGAGGAAACTGCTCGCCCCTGCGGCGAAAATGTCATTTTGCCGATCACCAAGGCACAACTCACGGCCGCCAGCGACCTTGACATCCTTCCGCGGGAATAAAAAGCGAAAAAGGGCGATTATTTTAAACCCATCATTCACGTCGAGTTGCCGCTGATCGCCAAGAGGTGTACCGGCAATGGGAATCAGAAGATTTATGGGGATCACGTCCACACCCAGCGAGCGAAGTTCGAAAGCCAGATTCAGCCGATCTGACCAGGTTTCGCCCATGCCGAATAGGCCGCCGCTGCACAAACTGATGCCTGCGGCTTTCAGGTGACGCAGACTGGCAAGCCGGTCATCGTAAGTATGGGTAGTAATAATGTTGCCGAAAAAACGACGAGAAGTCTGTAAATTCAGGTTATATCGTTGAACCCCCCAAGCCGCCAACCGTCTGGCTTGCTCTTCGCTGACCACGCCCAGAGACGCACATACTCGCAGACGGCCAGCTTGTCGGACACGTCTGATCAACGGCCCCCAATAAGCAATTTCCTCATTCTCTGGGCCGTAACCACTATTGACAATCCCGAAACATGCCGCTCCGTTTGCGGCGGCATTGTCCGCTGCGGAGTACACGGCCTCATGATCGAGCTTCCTTGATTCGGCTACATGGGTGTTATAATGAGAGGATTGACTGCAAAAAGCACAGTCCTCGGAACAGGATCCGACCTTGGCTGCCACAATACTGCAACAACTGGCTCGATTGCCCAGATAATGCTCGCGAATACGCCGAGCCCCGTCCAGGAGCAAAGGCAAGTTGGACTCCCCTACCAATACCAAAGATTCGGCTTGATCACGGGATATCTCGCCATTGGCCAATACCTGTTTGGTCAATGCCTCGATGAAAACCGTTTCGTCCATGGGTACCTCGAATCCAGACGGATGGTCATCATCATTGCAGGTTGGAACGTTTCGCCGGCTTAAAGGCCACCACAAGGGTGCCGATTATAAAACACGCCCCTATAAGCCATGTCATCGCCGAACCTCCGGAACTAACCGGCGGAACCGCGGTGTCCTGCATGTTATCTTGGGCCAGCGAAACCTGGCTCCACGCCAGCCAAGACATCGCGGTAATAATCAATTTAGCCATCGCCATAACTCCAAGGTTTTTTGCACCGCCCCTTATTATAGACCGCATGCGGTGGAGGTAAAGTCTGCCTCCGGGGCGTGTACGATCTGACGAAAAACCTGCCGGGAAACGGCCACTGTGTTCCATCGAGGCGAACGCTGCCGGCAATATTTCCTGTAATCCTCCAGACGCACTGACAAAAAAGCATAAGGCCGTTCTCGGAAGTAATGCGGGCGAACCGCTGGCCAACGATTCGGAGGACCATCCAAAAGGTACGCAAAGACAAACCGGGTATCAAACTGGGCCCCGAATACATGACTCCATTCCGCCATGGAGTCCAGATCGTCCTGGCCAACCCAGTTTTCCCAATACTGTTTGTGCCCACGAGCATTAATGTACGGAAACCGCCGCCCCTTGACGTCCACGATCCAATGTCGGCCTGACCTGGGATAGACGAGAAAATCGAATGATTTTATCCTGGCACCGGCGAAAATCGCCCGACGACGTTCGTCCACGGGTACATAAGGCACCCCCCTGCTGCGAAGATAATCCTGGAAAGCTGCCTCGTAATGAACGTGCTCCTTGCACATACCCGTACAGGATAAAATAAAACAACGCTCAGGCCAAGGGGGCGGACAGAAACTCGGGCAGTGTAATAGTACGTTGTTGACCGGTAGCCAAGTCCTTAATCACAATATGCCCCCCCTGCCGAAATTCAGGACCAAGAATCAATGCGCGGATCGCACCGCCGGCATCAGCCTGTTTGAGCT
>JAAYCU010000164.1 GCA_012729595.1 Phycisphaerales bacterium | reverse complement strand
CCCGGCACGGCGTGGCCGCCGACAGGGCAAGTGCAAGAACACCAATCAGCCGCGCCGGGGTTTTCATGGTCACTCTCCCGTTTCCCGGCGGAGCCTCCAAAAACGAACATCCACATCGAATTCCGGCAGGATGGCGTTGCTCCACGACTCGGTGATCAGCATTCCCACAGTCGCCCAAGAACCGTCTGTCAGGAGATTCGTGGTGGTTTCAAGGTGCAGGTATTCGCCGGGTCCGCATTCAAACTCGACCAGAAATTGATTGGTGGAAAGCGAGCGTTCGATGTGGGTGATCTTTGGCGGGAGCGGGGTATCGCCGGAAGTCAAAACGGACACCCATTGGTTGGTGGGTGTTGGCCCGCTAGGCAGTCCGCCTGAATGGACGACGACAATGCGATAGATTCCCGTAGCCGGAGCGGCAATCACGACCTGCTCGATATTGTTGCGATCATCATAGCCTGTTGTCGCGGCCGCGGCTCTGGCCGCTTCGGTTTTGTTCGTGAGATCGGGATTCAACACCCAAGGCAGGAAGGTTTGCGAGCCGTCTACCGTCTCCACGCGCAGGTCGATGTTGTGCACCAGCATGGGCGTGGTCGGATCGATGGTGACATTTGTGGACGGGACACCAGGCGGATCGCTCCAAACTCCTGTGAGTTTGAAAGGGGAGCCATCCAGCATGACCAGCCAGGAATTGGTTTCGCCGACGGCCAGCTCGATTTCCTTGATATGGGTGCCGCGTCCGTCGGCGGCGTCGAGTTCAATTTGGCGAACCGCCGAAACGCAGTTATAAAGTCCCCAGCCCGTCAGATAGTCGGGCCCGGCGTTCCAGAGATCATCGGCAGCATGAATGGCGAGAGCTTTCAGAGTCGAGCCTCGATAATCGTCAACTTCGGCATTCAGACTCGGAAATAACTGTCCGCGTCTTTGCAGAGGCAAAGCGAGACCAGCGGTCACACCCGGCGCGGCAAAACTGGTGCCCTGCTGATATTGCCAATCGCTATCGCCGTCCGAGTCCGGAGTGACAAGGTTGAAGGGTCTCAACTCCGGATGTCTTTCACCCACAGCGACCACATCCGGCTTGATTCGTCCGTCGTCGGTCGGGCCGCAAGCGCTAAATCCGGACAATGCCATGGGAGAGTTAGAGGCGTATCCCAAGTAAGCATAGGAATCAATCATATGGTATACATCGAGTACCGAGCCGACGGTCAGCACATTCTTTGCGGTCCCAGGCGCCGCCATCGTGTCGAACCCGTAGGTGTCGCCATCTCCATTTCTCCAGTCGCGCTCATTGGCTGCCGGGTTCGTGATGTGAACCCAGTTGGTTCCGCTTTTTATATAATAGTTTGTGGCAATACCAGGGCCGGACAATCGGTCATTGCCGGCGGAATAGATCAACAGGTGCCTTGTGGCGTTGGCATTGAGAAATTCGTCGAGATCTTCGCAGCCCGTTCCGTCATCAAGTATAGGCGTGTACAAACCGAATTTCGGATCTTCTGCTAAGCCATAAGGCCCCCGCCATACCCATGCATTTGAAACCGGTTCATCCTGCAACCT
>JAAYCU010000163.1 GCA_012729595.1 Phycisphaerales bacterium | reverse complement strand
GGTTTTGACGTACGATCAGATCATTCAATAGGGCGGTTTTTTCGTCGGTCTTGGCGTTCATCTCGTGAAGAACCAGTGACTGACGCTCGTTGGTTTCCCCCAGCCCCGTGATGGCTTGGCTGATCTTCTCCATATTCTGGGAAGTGACGACGTTCTGTTCACCGGTCATTTCGAGTTGGCGGCCTATGCCGGCCAGGGTTTCCGATTGATTTTTGGTCAGCCGGGGCAGATCCGCAAGAGATTCGCTTAACTGTTGGGTACGGGCATGGTTGGCCTGGAGTTGCCCCGCGATAGATTCGAGAGTCTGGTGTTGTTGGCGGGTGACGCTGGGCAGGTCAGCCAGGGATCTGTTCAACTGCTCTATGGCCGCGCACATCCGATCACTACGTTCACCCTGCTGGGACATGTGATTCTGAATGTCCTCGATGAGGTGGGAGACACGTTCGTATCCCTCCTGAAGGCGGGCAATAGCCTGATCCCTACGCCATCGGGAAAGAGGTTTGGCCATTCGGTCGCTGGCCTCTGCCTCATTATCTTCGAACATTTCAGCGGGCTCGGCGAGCAGGCCGTCGTTTCCGATGTTCGGCAGGTCGGATCGGCCCGGTCCCCGGGCGGCGCGGCCTTTAACGCGGGAGAATAAGCGACTCCAGAAATTTGTGGTTTTGGTCGGCATAGTTGTCCGCTCTCCTCGTCAACAAAGGCAGGTGGCCGCGGCGTATCGCTTAACCGGGAGCCGGGCTCCCTGAACGGAGGCTGGGCGGCCGGGTTTTGAGTCATCTTATCCGGAAAACAGAAAGATGAATAGGGCTGTCCTCCGATGCGGTTCAGGAGTTCAGGAGTCATTCTGGCCTCGTAAGTGGTGGGATGGAGCATTATCACTTTCGGTTAACAGGGTGGTCGGGGGAACTTGTCTGAGGGGCGGAATATACTACAATAACCTGTTTCGATTCCAGGGGGTCATCGTTGGCCCCGCCAGACATGTATTTGTTTGCCGGTTTCCCGGCGAAGAGTGGATTGCGACGGTGTCCTGAAACCATAAATGCCCTGGCCTGAACATGTCGAACGATGTCTCGTCGAGGTCGGGAGCTATCAAGGTTAGGGATGCACTAACAACCAGTATTGGAGATTCAGATGCCCAGTTATACCATCGCGGATATCCGCAACATTACCTTGGTCGGCCATCAATCTTCGGGAAAAACCTCTCTGGCCGAAGCCATTTTGCATACCACTGGAGTGACTAACCGATTAGGGGACGTAAACGCGAAAACCAGTAATTTGGATTTCCTGGAAGAGGAGAAGAGCCGAGGTTGTTCGATTGATTCCGCGCTAGCGCGTGTCTCTTTTCAAGGCAAACAGATCAACCTGATAGATACGCCGGGTGCCCCGGATTTTGTGGGGCCGGCCATCGCGTCGCTGGCTGGTGTGGAGACGGCAGTCTGCGTGATTTCGGCGACGGCGGGTATCGAGGTGAATACCCGAAGGATGATGGACCGGGCTAAGGAATACGGCCTGGGACGAATGATCGTGATTAATAAAATCGACGCGAATTGCGACCTGGGCGGGTTAGTGGGCAATATCCAGGAGTTGTTCGGGCAGGAATGCGAGGTCATGAACCTTCCCGCGGGTAAAGGTACAAAGGTACTCGATTGCTTTGCCCGTGATGATGGGGAGTCCGATTTCGGGAGCGTGGCTGACGCCCATACCGCCTTGATCGAGCGGGTAGTCGAGGCGGACGAGGCACTCATGGAAGAGTATCTCGAAAAGGGCGAGTTGGATGCGGATAAGTTGTCTGGGGTGGTCGGTAAGGCGATTGCCGGCGGCCTGTTCGTGCCGATCCTGTTTACTAACGCGCGAGGCGCAGTCGGGGTGACCGAACTGCTGGATGTGATTACCCGGTACGCACCGTCGCCGCTGGAAGGTAAGCAGCGGAGCCTGGTCAAAGGCGAACAGGAGACGCCGCTCGTCCCAGAGGCTCAAGGCAAGTTTATCGGGCAGGTCTTCAAGGTGTTTTCCGACCCCAAGAGCAACATCAAATATACGGTTTGTCGTATACACGCTGGTGGCCTTAAATCGGATGCGCAGATCCACGTCGGCGAACAGCGAAAAACGCAGCGGCCGGGGCAGTTGTATGTATTACAGGGGGCCGAGCACCAGGAAATCGAGGAGGCTATTGCCGGAGACCTGGTCGCCATGGCAAAGCTGGATACCCAAATCGGCGACCTGATGAGTCTCGATGCGGATTTGGGCACTATTCCGATGCCCAGATTCCCGCATCCGATGTTCGCATTAGCCATTGAGCCCAAGAGCCGCAGCGATGGGGACAAGGTGAGCGGTGCCTTGGCCAAATTTACCGAGGAGGATCCGTGTTTTATGGCCGACCGGGATCCGGGCACGGGAGAGCTTGTTATACACGGGATCGGCGATCTGCATTTACGGTCCATCCTGTCGCGTATGGTTCAATACTTCAAGCTTGAAGTGGAAACTAAGCCACCCAAGGTGCCCTATCGCGAGACGATCATGGGTAGCGTGAAGGATGTGGAGTACACGCACAAGAAACAGACTGGCGGGGCCGGCCAGTTCGGGCGGGTTATCATTAGTATGGAGCCGAACGAACGCGGTAAAGGCTATGAGTTTATCGATGACATTTTCGGCGGGGCGATCGATCAGGCTTTTCGTCCGAGCGTGGATAAGGGGGTCCAGTCGCAGATGAAAGAAGGCGTCCTGGCCGGTTATCCGGTGGTGGATGTCAAGGTTCACCTCGTGGACGGGAAAACGCATCCCGTGGACAGCAAGGATATCGCCTTTCAAATCGCCGGTCGGGAGGCTTTTAAGAAGGCCTTTGCCCAGTGTAAACCCGTGTTGCTCGAGCCCATCGTTCACCTGGAAGTGACTGTCCCTAATGAAAACGTTGGGGACATTCAAGGTGACCTGGCCTCGCGGCGCGGCCGTCCGGAAGGCCAGGAGATGCTGCCGGGCGGGTTAAGCGTGATCCGCGGCCGTGTCCCACTGTCGGAAATGTCCGATTATCACTCGCGTCTGTCGAGCATTACCGGCGGGCAAGGTTCGTACTCGATGGAGTTTTCTCATTATGAAACGGTGCCCTCGAACCTCCAGCAACAAATAGCCGAGGCTTCCCGGAAGGCTCGTGAAGAAGCCAAGGGCGGCTAAGCGGCGAACGCCGTTTCTTGCAGAAGCACTAACCATGGGGGGTAATATGCGCGGTCGGTAAAGACCGCAGGGCCTTCGGTGCGTTCTGTGGACGGGCGATCAAAATGTCCCCATAATCTCTGCATGATGAATGAAGGCTGCCTCCCACGGCCTATGTCGTTTTCATATGCGCCATTGGGGTTGATTGGTTTTCAGGCGCAGATGATGGCCGGCGGGCTTCCCATGACGCTGCTTACGTTGATTGTGCGAGTAATACTGCGTTGCCTACTCCGGCGGATTGAGCGTAAAATTCAGATGGTCTTCGGATGTTTTCGATTCTAGTCCGCGAATGAATATTTATTTAAACAACAGGTCGCTTGTGGGCACATAATAATAACTATCAATGATCAAGTGGTATTGCTAGTGCTTGTATTACTGGTTTGGAACTGTAATAGTTGGCAGTGATGAATTGTGAGTGTAATACTTAGGCAGTAATAATATTCGTATCACTATGGGTTTCTACGTAGTTGCTGGTAGATTGAGGCGTCGTATTCACGGCGATGGCTTTACGGGGTTTGCTTTTATATTCAGATTGGGTAATTTACACCTAACCGGTCAATAGTGGGCCGGGCAGGTCGTTAGTTGCACGGGCAATGCAGTTCAGAGTAGGTCAGCGCATGCCAAGGGGTTCCCCGGGTGTGGTCGCATCGGTAATAGGTATATGGGAGGTCGTCATATGGCCACAGGGGTGATTAAGTGGTTTGACACCCAACGGGGTTATGGCTTCATTCGTAAGGATGACGGTGGTCCAGACGTGCTTATTCAGCGGAATGCCGTTGTAATAGGTGATGCGGATCAGTTGTCTGAAGGTCAGTCGGTGGAGTTTGAAATCGCGCATGGCCGGGATGGCATGCAAGCCATCAGTGTTCGCATGGTATCCTGACAGGTTAGAAAATCGCGGGATCGCTGTATTACAGAAGACTACGAGCATGACTGTTCCGTAGTTTTCGGTGGTAGCGGTGAATGGTTATATGCAGGGCTGACCTGTTACCAGAAACTCAATTCTCATTGCGGATGGTCGGCGAGTGGTTTTGGTAATGGAGGGTTCGTGGCCTTGTTTGCGGGGTGGGCTTGAGAAACCGCGGGCAGACACCGCACCTTCGGATTGTATAATAATCCTATGTCAAGCACTGGTTTTATTTATTCCCCGCGTTTTCCGGAGCACGATACGGGGCCACATCATCCGGAATGCGCAGAGCGCGCGGGGGCGATATGCCATGGACTGCGAACGCGGGGTCTGCTTGCTCGACTGAGGGTAATTGAGCCTAAGCCGGCGGACGAAGCCCAGATTCGGCGGGTGCATGCTTCGAAGTATATCGAGGAATTTCGTTATGCCTGTGGACATGACGCGGGGTTTGTCGATTCCCCGGAATGCCCGGTAGTGCGAGCCAGTTACGAGGTGGCCATGTTGGCCGCGGGGGCGGTGGTTGACGCGGTAGATGCGGTTATGGACCGTACGTTGCATAACGCGTTTTGCTCCGTGCGGCCGCCGGGCCATCACGCGGAACGAGCCCACGCGATGGGATTCTGTTACTTCAATAACGTAGCCATTGGCGCGGAACACCTGCGGATGCGACACGATCTTGAGCGGGTGGCGATTCTGGATTGGGACGTGCATCACGGAAATGGCACACAGCATCATTTCGAAAACGATCCTAACGTCCTATATATCAGCATTCACCAGGATCCACGCACATTGTTTCCGGGGACAGGCTGGTCACACGAAGTCGGCGTGGGCGAGGGGGTGGGGGCAACGCTGAACGTACCCATGATGCCGGCCTCGGGGGATCGGGAATACCGCCAAGCTTTCGAGACGAGGATTTTGCCAGCCATCAGTGCTTTTAGGCCGGAATTCTTGCTCCTTTCGGCTGGGTTCGATGCTCATCGCGAGGATCCACTGGGGCATATCATGTTAAGTACGGAGTGTTTCGGTTGGCTGACAGTGCGGGTCCGTGAACTTGCCGAGGCCGTATGCGGCGGGCGTATGGTCAGCGTGTTGGAGGGGGGCTATTACCTACCGGCCCTGGCCGATTCCGTGTACATTCATATTGAAAAGCTGATGGATTCCGAAGTGGATTAATTATCCTACCTGAAAAGCAACTATTCAACGAATTAGAGGTTTACGCGGAGTCACCTATCCGCCAGGTGTTCACCTTCGTGTCCGCGGGTTGGGATAAGGGAGCAATTATCGGAATCCGGCCTTTGAGAGCGTGGGCATGCAACTGGCCGCAAGTCATGTATCCATTTCGGTAGTAGGAACGAGTAAATACACCATGGCTATTGGTCGATGAAACGTCAGGAATGTGACAACCCGGCCTAGAGGGTATGCGATCTACGTAATACAGTTCCGAGGGAGGTAATTTGTGTTAGCTGCCGATTTATTGACAGAGCCGCCGATTAGCATTGCCCCCGAGGTTTCCATTGATGACGCTGTTGAGACGATGCGTTGTTGTCGGATCCGTCACCTGATGGTAGTTAAGGATGACCAACTGGTAGGGATGGTCAGTGATCGTGATATTCTACTGGCCAAGACGGAAGGGGGTACCAAGAACGGCGAGGCGGATCCCGGCCAATTGACGGTCAGCCAGATCATGACGAAAAGTGTTTCCTGCATAAGCCCGGAAACGGATATGCAGCAGATTGCGGAAATCATGCTGGCGAAGGGGATATCGGCGTTACCGGTGATGGCCAATGAGGATCTATATGGCGTGGTGACCAAGACCGACTTGCTGGTTTGGTATATGGACTTATGCATTCGTGTTCCTGGTCATGAATATGCGGCGATGAAGGTTCGGGATTGTATGCCAGATGAATTAATCACTGTGCAAAGCGACGATATGGTTGGTTCGGCGGTGGAAATAATGGCCCGGGCGTCCGTGCAGCATTTGCCGGTGATCGAGAACGGCCGACTACGGGGCATGATCAGTGACCGGGATCTGCGCAGACGATTGGGGGTTACCGTCCGTGGCGGCCTTTTAAAGGCAAAGGCTGTTCCGTCGGAACAAGAGTACATGATGGTTGGGACGATGATGACGTCCAATCCGCGTACGATCAACTCAGAAGCGTCGGTTGCGGCCGCTGTCGAAGCTATTCTGGCCGGTGGTTTCAGCTCTCTGCCGGTTATCCGCGACGATGGTGGTCTGGTCGGTATTATTACTGTGACCGATATAATACGTTTGATCGGGGAGTTAGCCTCCGTCCCCGTCGCCTGATTGCAATATGCACGGGTAGCACTTCTTCAATCCATATCGAAGTTTTTGGTTTCTGGCCGCGATGATTTGCTTGCGGTCAGCGAGATTGCATAATATCCCAGTCGACAGACAGATTATTACAACCGTCTGTCTTGGTTATGCACGGGCAATTTGCCCTCATTTCACTCTATAACCCGCAATATAAACCTGATCCTTGCGTTTGGCATGGTAATTAGTGAACCGGATTGGCAGATATGGAATGGATGGTTTGGTTTACGTGCCATGTACTTGCATAGGAGAATGAGTCATGAGAACTAGATGGATTGTATCGGCGTGTATTCTGACAGCAGGTTTTCTGATGCCTTTGGTCTGGGCACAGGAAGGGCCGGGCAGGATGCCGCGAGGCCGAGGTGAAGCCAGGGGGCAACGATTGGATCGTCCTGGTGGCCCGGCCATGGATGGCGGCCTGAGGCTTTTTGAAATGCTGGACACCGATGGGGATGGAGTAATCAGCAAAGAGGAATTCCAGGCAGGTTCGGCGTTTGTCGGGCGGCGGATGCGCGACCGTGACCGAGAAACGGAAGAGATGGACGATCGTCCTGAGCGGCCGATGCGGGACCGGGCCAAACTTGGGCGTCCTGATCCGGAGGATGATACCGACCCGGAAGCCAGGCCGGAACACCGTATGCCCCATCGCGGATGGGGATATGGGCGACCTGGGCGGCCTATGGGTTTGCGGAGAGGGCCTGGGTCTGATGACGGGGAGCAGGGGCCGCCGACGACAGGGCGGGGGGAACAGCGAATCCGAGAAATTGTTCGTGACGAACTGGCCAAGCTTCGAGCTCCGGCCGGTCAGTTATCGGAAGGGGCAGCGTTTTGTCCGCCACGTGGGGAGGCACGTTTGGGAATGTGGGGGGAACGAGTGGGTGAGGGGAGGCGTAGACCACAGACAGGCAGGTCTGAATGGGGCCGGGGTGCAAGAGGCGGACAGGGGAATCGACCTGGTGGCTTTGTGAAGCTTGATAAGGGGCAGGATAATTGTCCCCAGATCGGTGCTATCCGTAAGGCCATTCGCACTCTGGAAACGGCATTTGAAGGGGTGGAGGATGGCACCATGTTTTTGCATAGCAGGCGAGGGCCGGCGGCACGAGAGTGGCCACAATCGCGGATCGGCGGGCCACGAGGGCGATTTGGGAATGGCCCGAGTTGCGGTGTTCCCCGCGACGGTTATCGTGGAGGACCGTCGCGATGGAATGAATGCGAATAAATACGCGGCTCGGTAATTATTAATCCGATACCGGCCATGACCGCACGCAAAACAGAAAAGCCCGGAAAGCGAGAGCTTTCCGGGCTTGCCGTTTATTATTCAGACGAGTTCAGGCGACGACGTTCAAACCGCCCGCTCCCGGATCCACGAAAGGGGTCTGCTGCGTGCTGGCGGTTGATCCGTTGTACGCGGCGATCCCAGCTTGCAGAGAATTCGACGGCGTTTGCAGGCTGTCCATATTGACAGCCATCGAGGTGGAACTGAAGTACAGGGCGCCGGACGAGTTCTGCTGCTGGCTGGCGATCAACGCCATGAGGCCGAGCAGCCCTTTCTTTTTATTGTCATCCTTGCCTTCCATGTATTCTAGCATCAGCAGCAGTAACACGGCTCCGAGCAGTTCGTTATTGCTGATCACGGCTTGGTTACTCTGCACGGAAGCGGATACGCTGGAGCTCTGTTGGCCAGATGCTTGAGGCATTACCGATTGACTTGCGGACGTGTTGCTCGCTCCGGATACCTGCTGAGTGGGCAAGTATCCTCCCGATAAACCGCTGACGCCAGAAATAGTGCTCATCTTCTCCCTCCACAAATCGATGCAACGTTATTCCCTGATTGCAGAAAAGGGCAGAAAGGGTACCGGTCGGCACGCAAGAGCGTAAGACTCATTGCTGGTGTCTTAACTCCATGTAAGGAGCCGAGTTATGTATTCTTGTGGCGACGGGGAGGATTGTGCCGTCTGTAACGACGCGGTGTCCGGCGGGTGACGCGTTTTTTTCAGGTTGACCTAAGCCCCGGTCGCACAATAAGTTGCCTTGTCGGCCAACCGCAACGTGGCGGCCGATGCGAGGGATCGTTTCATTGGCTGATTCAAAGCACAAACAGGATAGTGGTTGCGTTCTACTGATTTGCGGGTGCATGTTCAGTGGTAAAACCGAACGGCTGATTGATCGATTGGAGCGGGCCAAGCGACTTGGCATACCCTGTAAGGCGTTTAAGCATGTCCGTGATTATCGGTATGAGATCGGTCAACTGGTTACCCACGCCGGGCATCGGGCCGAGGCGGTACCGGTTGCGGATGCTGAGCAGATCTATGAGGCCGCGGGCGATGCGCACATAATTGTTATAGACGAGGCCCAGTTTTTCGGACCGGACCTGGTGAAGGTATGCCGAAGGCTGGCCGATCAGGGGCGAGAGGTGCTGGTGGCTGGTCT
>JAAYCU010000162.1 GCA_012729595.1 Phycisphaerales bacterium | reverse complement strand
GGGTTATTTCAGCCGTCGGGACGGGAGAAAACTCGAAAACGGGGTAGGCGCAACGGGGGGCGCTGGTACAATAACAGAACACGGCCCGGCGGCATTGCCGGGCGAGGTCAAATGGGAAATCTCGGGTTAGGGAGGTGACCGTCACGGATTTTTCAAGACACGAAAGGAATACGGCGGCTCGATCCCCTGGGTTACCATTCACGCAATCGATTGGACCCGTTATGTTACCGGTTTGGAATATGCCGAGGTCACCGCCCGCCAGATGAGCATAGCCCGGGTAACCCACCAAGAGGGGGAGGATTTTGCGAACATCTCGTCGGGGATCAGTCGTGCAGCCAGGCGATACAAGTATCCAGAGTGCGAGGACCACGGGGCGTTGCTGTTCGAGATGAGTAATGGCGGGCAAGCGACCTTGATCTTTGATTACCTTCGTCCGAATACGGCGGCAAGCCATGGTGACGACCACTTGCGCGTGGCCGGCTCCGAGGGTATCGTGGAAGTCCGTATAGGCGATACTGCATCGTTATGCGAGATTATGACTCACACTTCAGCACCTGAGCCGTTGGTTGTTCCGGACATCCAGGCCAATCTTCTGGTCGACTTCGTGGCCGATCTGCGCGGCGGAGAACCGGTCTGGGTACCTCAAGAGGATGCATTCCGGGCAACAGAAGTCTCCATCAAGGCCCGCGATGCGGCCGATAGCCGGCAAACCGTCAATTTATAAGACCATTATGGCGAGGACAGGATAAGAATTGTGTAGATTGGCACGTACACCAAACAGATGGAATGCAGTGTGTGTGTATGATGTGCAATGTGTGTGGTGCTGTGTTGGCATGAGGCTGGTAGTTATTTTGGAATCTGGCTGGGCGTTATTATTGACATGGCTTCGGTGGATCGATATAGTTAATTGCGATAGAGACTAAGTCTCAACTGTGCGTACAGGGGATGGCGGCTGGCCTTGTATTCGGGAGCTGACCCAATTTTGCGTAGTGATGCTATTACTCAAACTGCCGCCCGTGATCTGGCCAGCTTTCCAGTGGGCTGCTGCTTGTCTATTCGTGACATCCAAGCCGAACCCGGCGCCGCCCAAAGATTGCGGGAAATGGGCATTCGCGAGGGTAAAACCATCCGGCTGCTTACCAAGAACGACCCGTTGATCTGCCAAGTCGGCGGTTGTCGATTCGGTCTTTGTCATCGGCTGGCTCGTTGCATATTAGTAGAACCCGGCCACGAGCCGTTGCCTTTATCGGCCTGACCGCGGAAGAGTAGCCGTTCACCTGGGCATGACGGCCCCACCAGATAACCCGTATGCGGGGGCGTGCATGCCTGTCCCAAAAACCAAATCGGCTAAGGCCAGTCAAGGGCGGTCCATGCTTGTCGCCATCATCGGCAATCCTAACACGGGTAAAACCACGATCTTCAACGCTCTGACCGGTCTACGCTACAAAGTTAGTAATTACCCAGGGGTCACGGTCGAGAAACGGGAGGGGGCGTTGATCGGCCATCCGGCCATTCGCCTGCTGGATTTGCCCGGCACGTACAGCTTGTTACCCAATAGCCCTGACGAGGAGATCGCTCGGGAAGTTCTGCTGGGCGAGGTTGCGGACGTTCCTAAACCGGACGTGGTTCTTCTGGTCGTCGATGCCACGAATCTCGAACGCCATCTTTATCTGGCCAGCCAGATCATCGAGTTGGGTTTCCCGGTGGTAGTAGCCTGTAACATGATGGACCTTCTGGAAAAGTCCGGTCACCAGTTGGATCTTGCGAAGCTGTCCGCGCACCTGGGAGTCCCGGTCATCCGGACAGTTGGGCACAGCCGCGAGGGCCTGGCCGAACTTCGCCACACCCTTGAAAACTTCCGCCATATGGAAAAAGATAGGCGTCCCCGCCGCCAATGGACGACGCAGGATATACTCGAACACGAGATAGCTAACGTGGCCTCGACCATCGCCGCCGACCGAGCGACGGATGTCGGCAACGAAAACGGTCTGGCCGCCTTGCTTTTAAGTCAGAACGATTCTGGTGGTGAAACCCATTTGTCGTCAGAGGCGGTTAACGCCCTGCAAGCTGCCCGTCGGAAATTGGCCGCGACCGGAGTTGTGCCGACTGCGGAAATATCTTCGGCCCGCTTTGATTGGCTTGAGCAGGTCGTAGCCGATGTACTAACCGCTCCAGTGGAAAGCCGGAGATCGGCCGGCGAGCGGTTCGACCTGTTTGCCACCCACCGTATATGGGGCTTGCTGTTTTTCGGGATGTTAATGTCGGCCATGTTCTACTCGATCTTCGTCTTATCCGATCCACTGATCGGGGCGATCGAAGGGGCGGTTCACAGTCTGCGCAGCCTGTTGTTCGTGGTTGTTCCAGAAGGGTTGTTCAGGGATCTGTTGGGTGATGGGGTTCTGGCCGGGGTCGGGGCGGTGGTAGTCTTCCTGCCGCAAATATGCTTCCTGTTTCTGTTTCTGGCGATTCTGGAGGATTCCGGCTATATGTCCCGGGCCGCGATCATAATGGATCGAATCATGCGGCGTGTGGGGTTGCCCGGTAGAAGTTTTATTCCTTTGCTTTCCTGTCATGCCTGTGCGGTTCCGGGGATCATGGCGACCCGGACTATCGATAATCCCAAAGACCGGTTGGCCACAATGTTGATTTCTCCATTGATGGTTTGTAGTGCCCGCATGCAGGTGTATACGATGCTGGTGGCGGCTTGCCTACCGGTTTCGGCTGGGATGAAAGCCTTGGTACTGCTTGGTTTGTATCTCTTCGGCGTGCTGAGTGGCCTTGGGTTGGCCATGTTGTTCAAAAAGACTTTCCTGGTCAGCCCGCGTCCCACATTTTTAATCGAGTTGCCGCCCTATCGTCTACCGCGGTGGTCATCAATACTACGCGAAGTTGTGGACCGTTGCGGTTTGTTTCTGGCGCGGGCAGGCACGGTTATCCTGGCCATAACCATTATCCTGTGGGCCCTGATGAGTTTTCCAAGAGACGCCGCTCGTGAGAAATATTACGCGTCTCGGGAAGCGGAACTGGTGGAGCAGGGGGCCTCGGAAGAGCGAATCTCCGCCTTCCAGGCGGAATATCAATCGGAAGTCTTACAACACAGTTTCGCCAGCCGCGTCGGCCGGTTCGTGGAACCGGTATTCCGACCTCTTGGTTACGACTGGAAAATCAGCTTGGGTATCTTGAGCAGCTTCGCCGCCAGGGAAGTGTTTTTAGGCACTATGGGCGTAGTTTACAGCATCGAAAACACGCAGGATGATCCTCGCCAATTACGCGAGCACTTGGCCGATGCCCGACGGCCTGACGGCAGTAAAATATTTACGCCCCTGGTGGCCGCCAGCCTGTTGGTGTTTTTTGCTCTTAGCTGCCAATGTATAGGTACCGTGGCCGTTGTCCGTCGGGAAACCAATGGTTGGCGCTGGCCTATGTTCATGTTCGGCTACCTGACCGGGTTGGCCTACCTGGCGGCCCTGCTGGTGTATCAGATGGGCACGGCCTTGCGGATTGGCGGGAGCTGACCAGTCATTTCATACGCGATCGCAAACCCGACTAAGCATATTGCTCCGACTATGGTCAGTAAGTCCAGCCGATAGTCTCGAGCAGCAGAAGGAGGCTGTCCTGCGTGCCGAGGGGGCTGATCGTGACATCCAGGACGGAATCCTTGAACGTCTGATTGTTCAAAAAGGTTTCCGCGCTGCCCGTAGTGTCCATCAGATCCATAACGTCGGCCACATGGTTGAGGCCGAGCAAATGGCCGATCTCGTGACTGGCGATATTGCCGATCGCCACGCCCAACTCATACGCGGTTAATACCCGACCGAAACGGTTGGGCGTGAACATCTCCGTAAAAATGATGGCCTGGTCGTTGGGGTCACGATTGAAGGGATCGATTTTTTGTGCAATACCGTACGCTTCCGGATTGGATCCGCCAAAAAGAACCGTCGAGTAATCCTTGGCGGGTAGAGAGACGCCCGGTAAGACCCGCACGTCCAAGTCCAATCCCGCGAAGTTCTCGCGGACGGTGGCGTTGATCTGCTGTCGAACCGCCGCGGTCATCCCCGTATAGCTCGGGGAAATATCGGCGGTGTCGAAAGGGCCGACGGTGTAGGTCTTGTCGCCGGTGATAGAAATCGTTCCGCCATTGAAATTCAGAACCACCACCTGCCCCTGGGTGGCCGGTACTTCCCCCCCCCTGACAACCGTTAGCTGTATGTCATAGGCTCCGGTATTTTCTTGGGGCGCGGCAAAATACGAACTGTAGATTGCCAGAAAATAGACTTCGCTGGACCGACGAATCACCTCGTTTATGAACGGATCGAGTTGCAGTAACTCCAGATTGCGATCGTCGTTCTCGAAGGCGATTCGCCCTTGCTCATCGAAGACGGCGACTTGGGCATCGAGATTACTGCGTGGCGTGCCCACGTCGATTATCAGGCGGTCTCCTTCATTCATAGGCCCCAACGCAAAAACATCAACGTCTTCTGCGTGGCTGATGCGTCCAAACAACCGCCCCATGCCCCGCCGGTCCCATATGACCTCGATCGCCTCCGCGAAAGTGTCGTTGGGTTCACCCTGTATTTTCTGGTTTGGGAATGAGTGCGCGTCAAGGCCGGCGTTTCCATCCTCGGCCCCCGAAGCGATGATGCCATCGCAGCCACTAAGTCCCAACGCGGCCAGCAGTACCAGCCCGAGGTGGCTTAGCTTTGCAGGCCATCTCCTGTTAAACGTCATGGAAAAATAGCCTTTCTGGGGGATAACCCCGTGACGGGTAGACCCAAACAAGTAATATAGTATACGGCCAAACCACTTGTAAGGAAGCAGTTCAATTTCGGAAGATTCTATCTTCTAATATTATGTAACGCAATCATTAGAATTAGGTATGGTTATGGAGTTAGGGCAAAATATGTGCACAAGTAGCGGTGCTGCTTATTGATTGAGCAGTATCGTGCGCTTTTGGGCGTTGTAATGCTGTTTATTGGGCTAAAAAAGCCGTTTATTGTATTCTCTGTCTTTGGTACACTAATTGCAAACCATGTTAATCAGCACAATGATAGTGCAAACTGTCCGGGTGAGATGCCGGGGGTTAATCCGGTGTGCTCTGATTGATAGGCGACCGGCACCACAGTCCGCCAGTTGCATGAACCGGTAGTTGCGACACGCTATTGTCCGAGCCGTAGCGGATGGCCGATCAGCTTTGATCGCCGCCATGGCTCATTACGGCATAGTAGGTTCTCTTTCATAAGGATCACCAGAAATGTCCGGAATCCAGAACTCATCGGTGCCCTCGAAGGCGAAAACGCCCAAGGATTTTTTTGACTATTGTAAGCAGGTGGGGGCCGAGATCGTAGACCTCAAATTCACCGACCTGCTGGGTACGTGGCAGCACTGCTCTTTTCCAGTGACCCAATGGGACGAAGACACCTTTAAGGACGGTGTCGGATTCGACGGTTCGAGCATTAGGGGTTGGCAGGAAATCGACGTTTCCGACATGCTGGCCATCCCCCAGGTGGAAACGCTCCGTCTTGAGCCGTTCTTCAAGGAGCCCACGGTTAGCATCGTCGCCGACATTTTCGACCCGATCACGCGGAAGGAATACGAAAAGGATCCGCGTTACACCGCCAAAAAAGCGACCAAGTATCTGCAGGATGCGGGTATCGCCGACACCTGTTTCATCGGGCCCGAGCCGGAGTTCTTCATTTTTGACGAGGTCCGTTACGAGCAGAACCAGCACCGTGGAATGTACGAGATCGATTCGGTCGAGGGGGCCTGGAACACCGCCCGCTTCGAGGAGCCCAACTTGGGCTACAAGCCGTCGTACAAGGGCGGCTACTTCCCGGTCAGCCCGACGGACACCTACCAGGATCTGTGCGGCGAAATGGTCTACGAGATGATGAAGATCGGGATCTCCGTTGAGGCCCATCACCACGAGGTGGGCACCGCCGGCCAGGCGGAAATCGATATGAAATTCTCCCCCCTGCTGGAGATGGGCGATCAGATGATGTGGTACAAATACATCGTCAAGAACGTGGCCAAAAAACACGGCAAGACCGTGACCTTCATGCCCAAGCCGATCTTCCAGGACAACGGCAGCGGCATGCACACCCATATATCTTTCTGGCGTGACGGCAAGCCGTTATTCGCCGGGGATAAGTATGCCGGGCTCTCGGACATGGCCCTCTGGGCCATTGGTGGCCTGCTGAAACACGCCGCGGCGGTCCTCGCTTTCGCCGCCCCGACCAGCAACTCTTACCGCCGTCTGGTGCCGGGCTACGAAGCACCGGTCAACCTGGCCTATTCGTCCAGGAATCGCTCGGCGGCCATCCGCATCCCGATGTACTCGGACAGTCTGAAGGCCAAACGCCTTGAGTTCCGCTGCCCCGACCCCTCGTGCAACCCATATCTGGCATTCGCGGCCATCATGATGGCGGCCATCGACGGAATTAAAAACAAGATCGATCCAGGTAAACCCATGGATACCAATATTTACCATCTCAACGCGGAGCAGGCCGCGGAAGTTCCCAATACCCCGGCCCGATTGGAAAAGGCACTGGAAGCTCTCAAGGCCGACCATGCTTTCCTTCTTGAAGGAGGCGTGTTCAGCAAGGATATGATCCAGACCTGGATCGACTACAAAATGTCGAACGAGATTATGGAATTGTATTTGCGACCGCATCCCCACGAGTTCCATCTATACTACGACAGTTGAGAACGCAGCTGGGCTTGCTATGGTCTTTCACCTTCTCGCGCCCGCGATCGGTTCGCCCGATCGCGGGCGTTTTATTCAAGAAGTCGCAACATATACACGGAAAGCAACCCGCTTTCGAGCCTGAACAATAACCTCTAGGAGACGCACTTCCCGTGCCGTATAATCCCGCCATGAAAGAAACCATCGCCATCGTCGATTTCGGCAGTCAGTATTCCCAACTGATCGCACGCCGGGTCCGCGAGAATCGGGTTTTCAGCGTAGTCTGCGCCCCCGACGTGGACCTCCAACAATTGCGTGACCTTAACCTGGCCGGGTTGATCTTCACCGGCGGGCCGGCCAGCGTTTACGAGCCCGGCTCGCCGCGTTGCTCCGAAGCTATGCTCGAGCTCGGCGTGCCGGTTCTCGGAATCTGTTACGGCATGCAGATCAGTTGCCTGCTGCTGGGCGCCGAGGTCAATGCGGCCCCGGCCCGAGAATACGGGCGCGTGCGCCTCGATGTTCTGGACGATACCGACCTGCTCGGCCATGTCAGCTCCCCCGCCAGTGTCTGGATGAGCCACGGCGATATGGTGCGTTCGTTACCGAAAGAATTCATCCCCCTGGCCCGGACGGCCAACTGTCCGATCGCGGCGGTGCGTCATCGCCATAAACCCGTTTTCGGCGTCCAGTTCCACCCCGAAGTCACCCACACGGCCTGCGGTGGGCAAATCCTCCGCAACTTCCTGTACAACATCTGCGGATGCCGCGGCTCTTGGGAGGTGCGTAACTTCGTGACCGAGACCGTCGAAGCTATCCGCCAGCGGGTCGGAGCTGATGAACGGGTCATCTGCGGCCTGTCCGGAGGCGTGGACAGCAGCGTCACCGCCGCCCTGCTGCACGAGGCCATCGGCGATCGGCTCGTCTGCATTTTTGTGGACAACGGGGTATTGCGGAAGAACGAGGTGCAACTGGTCGAATCGACGTTTCGCGAGCATTTCAAGATTGACCTGCGGGTCGCCGACGCCGCCGAGCGGTTTCTAAGTCGGCTGGCCGGAGTCACCGATCCTCAGGAGAAACGTCGCCGCATCGGGCACGAATTCATAGAAGTCTTCAAGGAAGAGGCCCGGACCATCCCCCATGCCCGGTATCTTGCTCAGGGTACGCTTTACCCGGACGTGATCGAGTCGGGGCAGGGCCTGGCCGGTCAGGCCGCTAATATAAAGCTGCATCACAACGTCGGCGGGCTGCCCGCCGAACTGGGTTTCGAGTTGATCGAACCTTTGCGCGACCTGTTCAAGGACGAGGTCCGCTCGGCCGGCGAACATCTCGGCCTGCCCAAGGAAATCGTCTGGCGCCACCCCTTCCCGGGACCGGGGCTGGCCGTCCGGATCATCGGCGAGGTCACCGCCGAGCGGGTCAAGCTGCTTCAGGAAGTCGATGAGATCGTGCTCGACGAAATCCGCGCGGCCGGCTGGTACGCCAAGATCGGCCAGGCCTTCGCCGTCCTGCTGCCGATCAGCGCGGTCGGGGTCATGGGCGACGGCCGCAGCTACGAAGGCCAGCAGGTCGTCGCTCTGCGCTTCGTGGAAACCAGCGACTTCATGACCGCCGACTGGGTCCATCTCGATTACGAGGTGCTCGGCTGCATCTCCTCGCGGATCATCAACGAGGTGCCCGGCGTCAATCGCGTGGTCTACGACATCTCCAGCAAACCGCCCAGCACGATCGAATGGGAATAAAAAATGCCCGGATCGTTATATCCGAGCATTGATTTATCACGTCGGGACGGGCGGCATTACTCGAAGGTCACCTCGCCCGTAACCGTATCCACGAAGATATAGCCGCCGGGAACCGTGAAAACATATTCGGGATTGACCACGCCCGGATAAAGTGGTTGGAACAATTCCCAACAGTTGAAAGGCGGCTGATAGCCCGCGTCCAGGGCCAGGCCCCAGGCCTCGACCACGTCCATGGTTACCACGGCCATGTCCACGAACGTAACGCCGAAGGGCACCCCTTCCCACTCCTCTACCGTCCATTCGCCATCGTAGGTCAGCCGCCAGGCGCGAATCTCGGGATCGTTGAGGGCGATCGCCAGGAAATTCCATACGTTGGTCTCGCCGGGCGCGTTCAGCGGTTCACTCGCGCCGTCCCGGCCCCCGGCCCAGATGATAAACGCGTTGCTCGCTGCCTCCTTGATCCTGGCGTCGGCCTGGGCCACGTACTCCACGCTGACGCTGTCCTCGCCGGGGAACCATCCGAGCGGTGGCTCCTCCGTCTCGCCGGCCGTCATCACGGTTACTTCCTGGGTCACCGTGTCGATGGTCACCGACTTGTCCGCGTAGTTGAAGCCGTACAAGGGATTGGGGAAGTCCGGATGGAGCGGCTGATACAGACTCCATTGCAGGAAATCATCGGCATGACCGGCGTTCGCGAGCAAGGCGCGGGCCTGGGTCTCGGAAAGCGTTACCCCGGTCAGATCGACGTAGCCGACCCCGACGAGCGGCCCGGCCAACTCCTCGGACGACCAGGTTTGATTAACCGCGTCGTAGGTCAGGATCCAATAGGTCGCGTCGTTCTCCGGATTGACGGCCATGAAGGTGTAGGTCAGGGTCATGCTGCCCTCGCCGCAGAGATTGGCCCCGTTGGTCCCTCCGACGGAGTACACGATCGCGTTGGGATCGGTCTGCTGAACGCGGGTCGTTGCCTCCTGAATCAGGGTGCGAACCTCCGGCACGCTACAAGGATCATCATCCGGGTTCAGCGGGCACCCCTGCCCGATGACCAGCATCATAAGTCCCATCGCGAACAAACCGTAAACCCGGTTCCTTTTGTCCGGCATGAGCGTAACCATCCTTTCAACAGAATCCACTTGCCTACATATCTTTCCATAATCCAACAATCAGCCCGTGCGAAAATAGAATATCGGCATATTATTCAAAACCATGAAATCCGTCCCGGGCTACCAGCCCATTGTAAAGGTGTACCCTGCTATTGCCGAGTAGCGGCCTTTCATCGGCTTCCGGTCACCCACCATCATCAAGGTGACCCACGTACTTGACTTATTTGTCAATAGTGCCTATCCTGACAATATGGCGAGAGTAACCTTGACCCCAATGGCTGCCGGCCAGATAGATGAACTGCCCAAGCCGATTCATGCCCGGGTCATCCGGCTGATCGAACGACTGGAACACTGGCCCGAAGTGAGCGGGGCCAAGCCTTTATCCGGCGATCTGGCTGGTCGTTTTCGGATGCGAACCGGTGATTACCGCTTGCAGTTCGTGGTCCACGGCCAAAGGGTTATTATCGAGCGTATCGGACACCGCGACGGATTTTACGAGGATTGAGCCATGACCCCACAAGCTACAGCGGTGCGACTGGACGGTAAGGAATACGTCATTGTACCACGCGAGGATTACGAGCGTATGGCTAAGCTGGCCAATGAGGCGGAAATGCCTCCCCTGCCCTCCCCGGACGAAAGTGGAAACTTGCCGGCGATGGAATATGCGCGGGCGTCTCTTGCTCGAAAAATCATAGGCGATCGATTAGACGCGGGCCTCAGCCAGAAAGAGCTGGCCAAACGGGCCGGCATCAGCGTGGAAAACCTCTGCCGTATCGAAACCGGCAAGCACACCCCCAACGTGGCGACCGTAACCAAGATCGACCGAGCCCTGAAACAGGCAACGGCCCGCCCGCGAAAAAAAAGCTGAACGCAAAACCCTATGAGTCGAAAATCTGGGAAGATTGGGCGATACAGGACTCGAACCTGTGACCTCCTCGGTGTAAACGAGGCGCTCTAGCCAACTGAGCTAATCGCCCGGAGCAGGGGGTGCCGAACCGCAGCAACCATGCCCTGCCTCAGTACCTTCTAGCATAAAACAGCTTCGACAAAATCGCAAGATGCGGCATCCAGCCAAAGCGTTTTTCCGTTATTGCTGCCACATGGCCTGATATCCTTTGTGCATGATCAAATGGTCGACCAGGATCATGGCGGTGAAGGCCTCGGCCACGGGCCAGATGCGGGCGACCAGGGTCGGGTCGCGGCGAGTGACGGCCTTGAGCACCGAGGCCGTCCGGTCCACCTTGTCGATCGTCTCTTGGTCCTTGCTGATGGTCGGGGTGGGCTTGACCGCCAACCGGGCCACGATGGTCTGCCCCGTGGTCAGCCCGCCGGTGATGCCGCCGGCGTGATTGCTCTTGAAAATGACGTTTTTCTTCCCGTCCGCGGTCATCTGATCGTTACATTCATAGCCGGTGATATCCTTGACTCGCAGACCCTCGCCGATTTCGACGGCCTTGACCGCGCCGATGCTCATCATCCGGCCGAGCTCGCCGTCGAGCTTCTTGAACACCGGCTCGCCCAGACCGGCGGGCACGCCGGTGGCCACCACCTCGACCAGCCCGCCGCTGGAATCGCCGGCCTCCTTGATCTCGATGATCTTGCGGACCATCTCGTCGGCCGTCGCCAGGTCCGGGCAGAACAGGCTCGGATGCACGCCGTACTCCTTGCGCACCCGGGCCTCGTCCATGGGGACGGGCGGGAACTTGCCGATCATCCGCTCGACCTCGGCCAGGACCGGCGTCTTTTCCAGGAAGCGCATGCCCGGCTTGATCCGTCCTTCCTTGTAGACGAAGTTCCAGATCGGATCGTGTTCCTTGCGTATCTGACGATAGGCCTTGGCCATTTCGCGGATCTTCTCGATAGGCACCTCGGGGGCGATCACTCCGGCGGCCTCTTTTACGTACGCGGTCACCTCGATGCCGTGCAGGGCGAGGATGACCTTGGCCACCACCCCGGCGGCCACGATCGTCGAGGTGTACCGCCCGCTGAAAATGCCCGCCCCGATGGCGTCGTCCCAGTGCCCGTACTTCTGATAGGAGGCATACGAGGCGTGGCCCGGCCGCGGCGTGCGGTTGGTCACCTGATACTGCTCGATATGCTCGAAATGCCGGTCGAGGTTGGGGATCAGGATGCCGAAGGGCGTCCCGTTGGTCGCGAACGCGTTGGTGAAGCCGGGCATGGTGTCGGCCGCATTCGTCCCGGTGAAAATCAGGGGGATGTCCGGCTCGCGGCGCGGGCTGGTCAGTTCGCCCTGCCCGGGCTTGCGGAGCAGAAGATCCTGGTAGATCTGCTCCTCGGTGATGGTCAGTCCCGGCGGTACGCCCTGGATATGTATGGTCAACCCATCCTGGTAAGAGCCGCCGGCCACGGTCACTTTGAACAGAGTTCCGATGTCGCAACCCAACATGCTTGCTGCTCCTTATATTTGCTCTAAACTCTTTCAGGAGATTGGGTTATTGCCCAACACCCCTATCGCTCGGCCCGCCCGAACGGCATGGGTCATGAGTATAGAATATTCCTCCGGGGTTTCCAAGAGAGCCATGATCGCGACCTTGTCATGGATTTGCCGCTGATGGCTCATGCGGTATTTCACTTGTCAATAATACGTATGGCCTTTCGGATTAATCCAAGGTTGGTATCGTCGGCCAGGGCCATAGGCCTTGGCGAAGCTTGAGATTCGGCTGTTTTCGTAACGCTCTGGCCTGTTCCAGGGGCCGGCTGCGTTGCGGCGAGAGCGGCCCATTTTCCTTCGCGCACGAATCCGGATTGTTGACCGCCACGTCGGCACGGGTAAGCCACGGATCGTAAGGTTTTCCAGGTCTATCGATGATCAAAGGCGACTTTGATGGCCCCTGAGCGTCCGCGGTGATATAGGGCGGCCAGTGCCTCGCGATACTGTTCAATGCGGAAGCGATGAGTGAGTAGATCGGTGAGGTCAAGTTTCTTTTGCTGGATCAATTCTAAAACTATTTCGTAGGTGTGCATGGTCCGGCCTTCGTATTGCTCTATGGCCCGGCCATTGGCCCCGATTAGGTTGAGTTCGTCGAACCACAAGGGCGCGGTATCAACGAGGGATATCTGGGATGTTCCGACCTCGACGACGGTGCCGCCGGCTCGGGCGTATTTCATGGCGTCGGTCAGACTTTGGCCGGTTCCGATGCAATCGTAGACCAGGTCGCAACCGCCGATGAGCACCTGATGGCCGAAACGGACGGGGATGACGGTTCCGCCTACGTGTCCGGCAAACTGTCCATAGCGTTCGGCCTGGTTAGCTTTCGCTCCGACGCAGATGGTTGCGTCTACGCCGTAGCGGCTGATGAGCTCGAGATTCCCGGATGCGCGGTCTAGGGCGAGCAGACGACAGCGCCCGCCGAGGGCGCGAATACAGGCGGCGACGCCCAGGCCCAAAGGGCCGGCGCCCAGGATGAGTACGGTTTCGTTATCCGCGGGCCGACGACGGAGCACGGCATGCAAGGCCCCGGCGATGGGGTCGATGAGGACGGCCTGTTCGTCGTTAAGCGAGTCGGGTACCTGGTATAGTTGAGACTCATGGGCGATAAAATAGGGAGCCCAACTGCCGCCGGTGAAGCAATTCCAGCCGATCATGCAACCGGCGGGCAATGGGCCGGTAAGGAAGTTATCGCAAAGGGTGAATCGGCCGGCCGCACAATGCGGACACTGCGGCTCGATACCGCGGGGCGTGCAAGAGAGCGATGGTTCGACTACCACGCGCCGACCTTTTTGCCAGCGAGTTACGTCGGGCCCGACCTCGTCGATCAACGCGACATTTTCATGGCCGACGATGGCCGGTCGGCTGGCGAATACCTGGGTTATGAAGGCGGGGTGGTGTTTCTGCATGATCGCAGCCATGTCTGTACCACAGATACCGCCAAGAATCGTTTTAAGGCGTACCCATCGCGGACCTGGCAGGGGGGGGATTGGCACGCTGGCCAAATGGAGCCCGGAGAGAGGCGAGCTGAAGATGGTCGGTGTTATCCATCCGGCGGCTTTACAGAGCATCCAGCGCGGAAAGGAATTTCGATACACCAGGGCTAGCATCTTGTTGGATTCAGCGTTGTTTTTCACGGCGAGATCATACCGACGGAAGGCGGGTTGTGCCAATTCGTCTTACTGGCTTGGCATCAAAAACGCCACCACGCTGGCATAGTGCCAACCGTTATCGAGCGTATTAGGGGGAGAGGAAGAGCGACGCCGACCCGGAGCGTAAGAATAGGTTAACCTCTTCCGTATGGTGAGAACGGCGGGGGAACTTCCCAATCGCCGAGCAGAGAAATCATATCTTTGGTGCCGACTGGTCGTGGGAGGTTGTAAAGCTCCCCATAGCGAAATCCGCAACGGCCGCCCTCCGCCCCGGCTACGCTGCGAAGGTAGTGCTCGATTCGTTGCCAGCGTGGACCTTCGAACTGCGATTGGTAGCATTGGACGGCGGCGATCTTTTTCTCCATGGTTTCGGTAATGTCTACCACGAATGAGGAATGAAACTGCGGCTCCTCCGCGGATAATGGGATCGGGCGATAGACCAGGTGATCGATGCGATGCGGTGCGGTGTTATCGAAGCGATCGTCCCATTTGGTCAACTGGGAATAGAAGCGGGCGGCCTCGGTAATAAGTTGGCTTTGGTAGTGATCGGGCGAGGCTGAGGGGGTCCGCCCGGCGATACCAACCAAGACCCTCGGGCGATAACGACGCAGGACGGTCGCCAGCGCATAGCGGGCCTCAAGATTGTCCAACAATTCACGATTGGTCAGGGGTAGGACTTCACAGACGGCTGCCCCGAGGATATCAGCGGCGGCCTGGGTTTCTTCAAGACGCCGCTCACGGCTACCGCGCGGGGTGGGTTCACCATCGGTAAGATGGATCATGCCGACGCGATAGCCTTGCTGGGCCAACAGGGCGATGGCGCCACCGCAACCAATCTCCAGATCATCAGGATGGGGAGCGGTGAAAATGACATCCAAATCTTTGATGGACATATTTTGTAACCTCGGGTTACACGGAAATCCGGAGCGCGGCGATTCGATCAAAGGTCCGGAGATCATTTTCGCTTCGCATTGTCCGGTAATCGAGCAACTATAGGCAGGATGATCGGTTAAAACAAGCTTTGTCGTGCATTAGACGGAGTATCGTCAATGATAAGTCAAGCTTGCCCGAACAGTTGGCCGACACTACTCTGTGCAGGGATGCCTTTTTGACACTATGGGGAATTGAGCAATTCATGGAGATGCTGATCGTGAAGAATGTTCGCCGTAAAGCAGTTAATCGTGTTCTGGTTTTGTTATCCGTCTTGGGCTTGTTCAGTTTGGGGTTTTTGTGTCAGCCGCCGTATCGATATGTACTGAGAGATGCGGACGGGCAGTCGATCGAGATCACTGCCGTAGCTGAGATTGCCAGCGATCCCGATCTTAGCCAGGATGAAAAACGCGACGCGCTTCGGGATATGGGGATCGAGGACGAGTTGCTGATCGATCTTCTGCTCCGCGATTTAGGCGGGGGATGATCGTAAAAACCAATGGGCTCTTTCAACAGGGGTGGGCAAATGCACATCAATTCGGGAAAAGCAGGGTTGTTGATTGTATTGTTGACGGCGGTCTTCCTGTCGGGCTGCGGATATGTATCCCAGCAGACTAACAGCTACGGCGACAGCGGCAGCACCGTAACCTCGCTGAAAAAACTGCAGAGCGGGATGATCGGTGAGCTTAATTCGATGGAATGGCAACTGCTCCTAGAGGATCTGCCGCGCCTGATCGAGATGGCTGCGTCACTGGGCATCGTGCTTCCTATCTCTGACACGCTGGAGCTGCCGCCAGTGACGGATGCGCAGGCCAAGGCTCTGGAAGATTTCCTCAAGGCCAACAATGTGATGACGTTTGACGACGCGTCCCGGTTGACCAGACTGGTGGCCATCGGCCAAGTTGCCCTTCCGGATGGATTGGTCGACCTTTGGTATTTTCTGGTCGAGCAATTGTTTTAACAAATTAGGCGGCGGAACAGCCGTACAGGACAAGCGTTGGTGACGGCCGGTCGTCGTGAGACGATTGTCCTGTTTTTGGGCTCTGCCCGTGCTACGGCGAATGCTGTATAATAGGCCGCATGGAAACATGGAAGTCAAAAAAACAGCAGGGCGTCCCTAGAGGCGTATGTTTCGTTGGTTTGTCCATGGGGTTGGTCATTCTGGCTGGGATAGGCTGTCACGGTTCCGGGCCGACTGCTGGGGTATTCGACGTGCCGGTGGATGGGGCCGAATTGCCCATTATTTGGGAAAAGACGGGTATATACTCCCGAATAAATCGGCCGATCCGATTGGTTATCCACGATGAAGCGGCATTAGCGCAAGTCCCAATCGCGGAGGTCCAGGTTGATTTTCGTACACATATGTTGCTGATTGCCGGGATGGGGCCGGTGTTGCGGGACGATGTAGGTATACGTATTACCCGCCTCTGGCGGGAAGGCACCCGTATTCGGGTTCAGGAGCAACATGTGTATTCCGAGGCGGCTGGCCCCGAGGGGATACAGCCGGCCAGCCCGTGGACCATAATCGCGGTCCCGAGAAGTAGTCTAAATGTCGAGGGGTATTCCGCCCGCGTACCCAAAGGGCTGCTGTCGGATCATCCCGGATCGAGATGATAGGACAGTTTTTTGCGATCAGCATTCAGTGGTCAGCATTCAGTGGTCAGCATTCAGTAATCAGCGTTCATAAAACGGATTGACGCATGATCGTCACTTGCCCGGCAAACGATAGTGAATTCCGGCAGGCCTTGCGTTTGATATTATGGCAGCCGGGGCTCGGTGCTGCTGACCTGGACGAACGCGTTGACGTGTTAAGGCAGTATTGCACGAATCACGATTTATCCTTGGATAATGTTCTAGTGGCCCGGGAGGACAGCGCCTTTGTGTCTGCCTGCCTGTGCATCGATTCTCCGGGGCGAACCTCGGCGGTTTTTGTCCCCGTACTCGATCGGCAGGACCGCAGAACGGAGGTGCTGGTCGAACTGCTGCGGCAAGTTGTGACGGCCGGATGCGAACGAGGGATTGTGTATCTGCAGGCGATGGTGGAACCCGAATCAAGGGAAGTCCACGTTTTTCGTGAGGCGGGTTTTACATTTCTTGCGCGGATGTTGTATCTGGAATCGGATTTGACGCAATTCTTTTTACCTATTGCTTCGGCCCCTTCGTTAAACTGGGAAACGTACAATAACCAAACCCATGACCTTTTTTCCAAAGTGTTGGTAGGAACCTACGAAGACAGCCGGGATTGCCCGTTGTTGAATGGGGTGCGGAATGTTGAAGATATTCTGGCGGCGCATCGCTCGACAGGGCAATTCGATGCGCGTTTGTGGCAAGTGGCCTGCGGCCCATCCGGTCCGGTGGGGATTTTATTATTAGCTTTCATCCCGGAACGATGGTCATACGAGGTGGTTTATATGGGGTTGTTACCCTCCTGTCGAGGGCAAGGCTATGCGGCGGCCTTGTTAGGGCAGGCGGTGCGCGAGGCACGCGAAAGGGCGGTAATGAAATTGACCCTCAGCGTGGACGAAACGAATGTTCCAGCCCGGAGATGGTACGAGCGTTTCGGTTTTCGCGAGCGCAATCGGCGCGACGCATGGATTCGGGTTTTACAGGCGGCCGATAGCGATTCTGAGAGGTAAACTTGTCGTTGGTCTTTACAAGAACTAAATTTGCGAGTTTACCCACGATTTATCCACATGCGGGGACGTAATGGTGGATAAGTTTTTTTATGTTACGCAAGTTCAGATCAGATAGAAATCTCTACGCTTTTGGCGGCTTGCGAGGCGGATTTTCTTGTTGATTTCATTTATGTCTGAGGTTATTTTCTAGGTGGGTTGGCGGTCAACTCATCGGCGATCTCAACGGGCGCCGGGACTCATCCGAAACAAGTTGAACGACTTTTTTAGTAAACCCCTTATCAGGGTAGGAGTTTACCTTGTACATTCCCCGCGCGGACATGCTTGCCCGGCTACAGGCCAGAATCGCGGAACGTCTGGGACCGCAACGTTTCAAGATCTGGTTTCGGAATTCGACTCAGTTTACCGTCGCTGACGGGAACGTTAAGGTCAGTACGCCCAATGCCTTTATTTGCAGTTGGATCGAGCGCCACTTTGCCGAGGTGATCAATGAGTCGGTTCGAGAGATCGTAGGCGAGGACCATCAGTTGAGTTTCGTGGTGGATCCAAAGCTGCTGACCGGCCTGAAAAAGCGTCAATTGGATTCCCAGGCGGAGTTCATTGCCAAGAACCCGGAGCGAGAGGCCCGGCATCACCGTCGCTGGGGGGCTCCGCCGCCCCGTAAGCTGCGCGGGCGATTTGGCGATCTGGTAATCGGGAAAGCCAATGAACTGGCGGTTTCCGTAGTTCAACGAATAGCGGAACGTTCGCCAGACGCCTATAGTCCGGTGTTCGTGCATGGCGGTTGCGGACTGGGTAAGACGCACCTTTTGCACGCCTTGGCTAACGAATTACAGGAAAAGCACCCGGATTGTCGCTGGACGTATCTGACTGGTGACGAGTTTACTAACGATTTCCTGGTTGCGATTCGCTCGAACCAGATGGAACATTTCCGGCAGCGATATCGGTACTTGGATGTGTTGATAATCGACGATGTTCATTTTCTGGCGAACAAGAAGGCTACCCAGGAGGAGTTTCTACACACCTTTAACGCGATCGATGCCCAGGGCAAAAAGATCGTGCTGGCCTCCGATTCGCATCCCAAGTTGATCGGGCAGTTCAGCGAGCAATTGCTCAATCGGTTCGTGGCCGGCATGGTGGTCCGGATCGATGTTCCGGATTTCCAGATGCGTTGCTCGATTCTTCGTCAGAGAGCGGTCTTGGCCACGCGCCAGCCGGTGCCCGAAGAGGTGATTGCGTATATTGCCGAGCATTTGCAGGCCAATGTTCGCGAACTGGAGGGAGCTTTGTTGAAGTTGGTGATGTTCAGCACGGTAGCTCACCAGCCGATCACCCTTTCCCTGGCTCGCAGGGCCCTGGCGGACCATTTACATCGAACGCAACGCGGACTCGGATTGGATGAGATCGATCAGACGGTGGCAACGTATTTCGGTTTAACTCCGGCCGATCTCCATACATCGCGTAAGACAAGGACGATTGCGCTGGCGCGCGGCATAGCGATGTATCTCGCGAGAAAGCATACGGAAATGAGCTTTCCGGAGATCGGCCGCTTTATGGGTGACAAGAACCATTCAACGGTGATCCTGGCCAACCGGAAAATCCAGAAACTGGTGGACGCCGATGAAATGGTCAGCCGCCAGACTCCGGCCGGCATTCGGGAGGAACGCTTACGCTCGATTATCGAGAAAATCGAACAACAGCTAGGCCGATTCGCCCGTCGACCGGTTTCCGATGAGCAGCCTACGCCTCCGATTGAAGACGGTACGCCCCGGATGAACATTTCACCGGTCCAGAATATGCCCTCGCGCATGGTTGCGGGTTGATCGGCGGAAACAAGAGGGGCCTTGTGGGCAGAGATGATCCTCTTGTTTTCCGTACCAGTCTGTTTCCTGCTCCGAGTGTAATGGCCATTGACGAGGGATGTATCGTGTAGCTTGGTGATACCCGCCGCTCAATATGTATTTCTACATCCTTTACAGGACAGGATCGCGCCCAGCAAGCTCTTTTTTCAACACTTTCCCCGTCGGCCCACGGGGCAGTTCGGGAAGTATATGTATTTGGCGGGGCACCTTATAGCCGGCCAGGTGTTCGCGGCAATATTCGCGCAGGTGCTGGGGCGTCGTCTTGCTTCCTTCCTCCAGGCTAACATAAGCGACTACCGCTTCTCCGCGGGTATTATCCTGTTGCCCCATGACCGCCACCGCCGCCACCGCCGGATGCCGCTCCAGGATGATTTCCACTTCGCGCGGATAGACGTTTTCCCCGCCCACGATAATTAATTCCTTGGCCCGTCCGGTGATCCGAATATGCTGTTCTTCCTCGATACGTACAATGTCCCCTGTACGTAGCCAGCCGTCCGGGCCGATCATGTTCCCTGTTTCCAACGGTCGTTGGTGATATCCCTTCATGACCAGCGAACCTCGGACGAAAAGTTCGCCCTCCTGGCCGGTTTCCAGAACCCGTCCCGAATGGTCGCGGACCTGAATCTCCACCCCCGGTAACGGAGTGCCTACCGTCCCGACGCGATGATTCCATGGCGCATCCACGAAAATGATCGGCGAGGTCTCCGTCATACCGTAGCCTTCCAGCAAGGTCAGACCGGTTCGCTCGCCGAACAGGTCGTACACACCTTTCGGCAGAGGTTCCCCTCCGCTGACCGCAAGCTGGATGCGACCGAAGGCACTCCGGTCCAAGTCCTTGAGTCGAGATATAGCTGAGAACATACTGGGGACGGCCATTAAGATGGAAATATCCGTATCACGAATGGCCTGATACGCGGCCTGCGCTGAAAAACGTGGTACATAAGTTACCGCTGCCCCGAGGACTACCGGAATAAAGGTCAAGACGGTAAGCCCGAAGACGTGGAATGACGGTAGCACGCCCAGGAAGTGGCTTTCCGGGCCCATCCGCATATGTTCGATGGCTGCCCGCGCATTGGATAAGAAATTGTTGTAGGTAAGACAAACTCCTTTGGGTTGTCCGCTGGTGCCGGAAGTATAAACCAATGCGGCGACATCATTCGGTTTGGTTTGTGGGGGAGGGGGAGACCGTCGGAGACGGGACCAGAGATAGCGTTTCTTTAATCCCGCCTGCTCAAGAAACAGAGAGCGAACCGGCAGCGCTTCGGTGATAGAGGCGAAATGCTCGGTAGTGATCACCAGGTCGATGCCGGCGTCCTGGAGAATCAAACGCAATTCGTCTGGTTTAAGCAGGAAATTGAGGGGCACTATTGTCCTGCCAGCCCATAGGCTTCCCATCAGGGTTCCCAGCCCAGCGACCGAGGCAGGCAGCATGACGCCCACGCGATCACAAACGGTTTGGCTTTGGACCAAGGAACGCATGGCCTGGGAGAATTTGCACAGTTGTACACAGGTTAAGCTGCGGGACGGATCTTTGGCGATTACGCGTTTCGGCTGGCGTCTGGCATTTTCTATGAGCGATTCGATAATCATGGACGGTATTCCGTCTTCTGGGTCTTGATCATTCGTGGAATCCCGACTATTGAGTTATTGGACGTTCATTGATTTTGATATAAATTATCTAGTAATGGCACCGTAGGCAAGGATCTCTTCTTCAGGAGGACGACCAATCGACACGAATGGACAAGCGAGGTTTGTTTCCATCCTGCCGCGCAGGCTATTGAGCCTCGGTTGGTTGGTATCGATTTTCTTTGTCGCCGGATGTTCCAGTCTTCCTCCCGCCGAAAGGCAGGTTTTGGAACGGGCTGCGGGGGCGTATCAACGCGGCGAATTGCAAGCCGCTACGCAGGATCTTGATCGATTGATCAAGGACTACGATCACGCCCTCGAGATATCGGAAGCTTATTATTTGCGAGGACTTTGCCGATCAAAGAGTAGGTTACCGCGCGAGGCGGAGCAGGATTTTGAGCGAGCGATACAGAAAAGTCAGCGTGCGGATTTGACCGCCCGAAGCCGCGCTTCGTTGGCGGCTATGGCATACCGGTCGGGGAATTGGTCCAGAGCGGCAGACCTGTATGTACGGGCCTTGCCCGATCTGCCCGACCAGCCGCCCAAGGATAAGATGCTTTTTTGCGCCGGTCTTGCTTTGCAACGCAACGGTCAGTGGCGGGAGGCGGTTTTTCAGTTTGGCCAGATACTCCGAAAATTCCGCGACAGCCCGATGGCCGCGGACGCCCGACGACTGGCCAGTTGGCGGTACGATTATTTCGCGATACAACTTGCCGCTTTCAGCAGCACGGATCGCGCCGAAAGCAAAGTCCAGGAATTGCGGGCCAAGGGATATGACGCGGTACAGGAATTCCTGCCGCGTAACAATCAATCACTGTGGGTCGTCATGGTTGGTCGGTATCCCACTTATAGCGAGGCCGGATCGGGCAAGACCCGCGTGCAGCGGAGTTATCCGGATGCGTTCATTATTCCATAAACCCGAACCGCGGATAATGGTATGGTCAAGGCAATTGGCTCTCGATCTTTGCGCGAACTGGCCCGGGTTATTTGCAACCGCCGGACGGTTTGTCTGTTGATCGTCGTCCTGCTCGCTGCGGGAACGTGGGCAACCTGCGCCACTGTCGGAAAACACTATCGTTCCTCGGTCAAGTTCCAGATGCGCGAGCCCTTGACGCGCGACTACCCTGACCGGGATTTCTATCTGGACTCCTCACTTCGGATATTCGTCAATAATCAGCTGGAGTTGATGGCCTCTGTTCCCGTTCTGGCTCGGGCCGTTCTGCTGATGGAATACGCCGAATCCGGCGACCCCTTATATCAGCGCTGGCACGAAATCCGCGGCGAATTGGAGGACGGCCGGTTTAATGCTTACGGGATGTCCGAACAGCGTCGGGCGGATTTCGAGGCCGTTCTGGTGGAGCTCGATCAACGCATCGAGCAGCGCCAGAGCGATCCATCCCATGGGGCCGAATTCAGGGAGCGCGTCCGGCGCTTTGCCCGCAACGTTAAGGTCGAGGTGGGCAAAGTCGGCAAGGATGTCCTGACCGGCTCGGTCACCCTGATCGTGACCCAGCCGGAACCGGTCGAGCGAGCCCGTATCGCCGCCGATATGGTGGCCCGCAGCTACCTGGACCGCCATCGCCAGTTGCAGTGGCCGGGCGACCAGAGGCCAGTCGCTCCGACGGACGCCCGCACGATGGAACTCCGCAAAGCCCGGCTGGAAGTGGCCCGGGCGGCCATGGACGCTTTCGTCGCAAGACTCGATGATCCTTCCGATCTGGAAGTTCTCGAACAACTCACCCGCAACGGCCCCGAGGCTGACAAGCATTGTCTGATCCGCAGCCAGCGCGAGAACGTGCTCGCCCTGGACGGCGAGTTGGCCGAACTGCGTCTGCTCCAGCAGCAGCTTCTGGAACAGGTGCCCTTGGTCCTGTGGGGCGTCCTACCTCGCACCGACAGCGAGGGGTTGTTGACCGTGCCGGCTTTGGCCGTCCTCAACCGGATGGCCGATACGGACCCGCTGCTGACCGGCATGGTGACCACCGTTCCGGAAAAAACGATGGCCGGCAACCTGACAATCAGACAGCTCAAGACCACGGAAGCGACTCTGCTCACCGACCTCAACCGCTTGCGGGTGGATTACCATGACGACCATGACGAAGTCCGCAAGAAACGCGCGGAAATCGCCACAACTCGCCGTCTCATTCTGAAGGAAATTGTTGGCGAGGCCCGGACCCTACGCATCCCCATCGCCACCCTCTCCGCCCGGCGTGATGAAGCCCGCGTGGAGCTGCAACGCCTTCGGGAACAGTTGAACCGCCTGACTGGCAAGCTGTTTGAATACCAGTCGCTGGTCCATGAAATGAACCTGGCCCAAACGCAATATTGTCAGGCCTCCAACGACTCGACCGCGGACACGGCCGGTCGGGAGCAGGACACCGACGGAATCGCCATCCTGGTTATCGAGCACGCCCAACTGCCAGACGTAAGCCGTCCTGCTTATCCGAAACCATTTTTTTATGCCGTAATCGCCTCCTGTGTCGGCTTGTTGCTGGCCGTAGTTTATGCCTTTGTGGCCGACCACTTCGACCACACGTTTAAATCCATTGAGGACGCGGAACGCTACTTGGGCGTGCCCGTGGTTGGTTCAGTGCCCAAGTGTGGCGGTCGGCTGGTAACCTGAGGCTATTATGGTCCGCGACAAAGGTAACGATTTCGAGCCTGCTAATGGCGAGAGCGGATGGGCGGAGGATGGCACTTCCCACCCGCCTACCCTTGGGGGACGCCTCTTCGAAAAGCATGAAGAACTGCTCATCCCTAAGGAAGAGGAAGAGCTCGCCTTGTCCGATGAGGGTGGCTTTGATATCTCCGAAGATGACCAGAGATTGCCCGAGGAAGAATTTGTCCGGTCCGCGCGGCCTGGCAAGGCCGAGTCATCTATTCCCGACGCATTCAAGCCGGTCGCGGCGGTACCGCCGAGGATATCCTCGGCAAAGCTCTTTCCCGCCGCATCAGCACGCCCCGCGACCCTTCGTCGGGGAGGACGCGATGCCGTGGAACAACTCTGGGCTTCGGTTTTCTTCTCTCCGGACCATCTTGCTCCCAAAACGGTGGTGGTGACCGCGGCCGAGTCACGCGAAGGAGTTAGTCAGATCGCGGTGGCCCTGGCCTTGGTCGGTTGTGCCGCCGAACGTGGGCTGCGTATCGCCTTGGTCGATTTCAACCTGCGTCGCCCCATGCTCCATAAGATTCTTGATTTGCAACCCATCCCCGGAGTAACCGAGGTACTGGCCGGTCAGACGACATTGGCGTCCGCCATCCAGCCGATTGAAGAAGGCCGGCTGCACGTTTTGGCTGCGGGGCAGGTGCAAGGTGTTGCTCCGTCGCTTGTGCAACGTCAGAATGTCAGCACTCTGATCCGTGACCTGGCCGCAGCATACGATCATGTGATCGTCGACGCTCCTCCGGTGAGCACCCAGGCCACGGTCCAGGCCTTGGCCGGTTGTGCTGATGGTGTCCTGTTGGTTGCCAATGCTTCGGTGACTCGCCGCGAGGCCGTGGCGGAAGCCAGAAAACGCATCGAACTGGCCCATGGCAGCGTGATAGGGCTCGTGCTTAATCAGTGGCGGTTTCCGATACCCGGTTTTCTGGATCGCCGCATGTAAGGACCGAGGTCCGGACGATCTCTCTTATTCATTGGTTCATTCATGCAATTGCTGGCGGAAAGAAGATTGGATTGGGTGGTACTGCTAACCACGGTTCTGCTGGTGGTCTTGGTGAGAGTTAGTCTTCGCTTATACGGTCGGTTTCCGGTGTATGCCGAAGGAGTGATCGATCGGGATTTCTTCGTTTTCTGGGTTCTCATTGTCATTTTTTTCGTCGATGCCATGTTGCGCGAGACCAGTGTATTCCAGTTTACCAATGCTCTATTTTCCTGTTGTGCCGGTGTTATCGTAGCCCTGGACTACCTGTTGCGCCCGCAGCCGATTAGACTGCAGGCACCGTTCTTGGTCGGGGGGACGTCCATCCGGTACGGCCGTATGCGCCCCGTCGTCATGGAGACCGCCCTTTGATACTCCCCACCGGCAGTAATCTTGTTTCCCGCCCCCTTATATTCCGGTCTGAAACCGTCAGTGCATCGCTCAGCGTATATCTGCCCACGGTGTTTGCGTCACGGTTTATCGGATTGCTACGCGGGGTAGTGCTCGCCTGGCTATTGACTACCGGAGAGTTCGGCTTGCTCCAAGTGGCCCTGATCGTAGTCAATATTCTTGATCCGCTTTGCAGTCTGGGCCTGAACGAAGCCCTCGCCCGTTACGTTCCCCAATACGAGACGAAGCAGGCCCTCCGGGCTTTTCTTCGTCGCGCGGTGCTCTTAATTCTGGCCGTTGGACTCGGGTTGAGTGTCGCGGTCATGTGGTGGGCCGAACCCATTGGCCGATTACTGTTCGCGACCTTGAATAGTGGAGATTCCGTGGTGGACATCCGCGCCTGCGCAGACCTGACTCGGATCGCCACCGCCGCGACGCTGGCCTTGATCATCTATTATCTGACGCAATCCATCCTGAAAGGTTTGCGTATGTTTCGCGCGGTCAGCCTGATGGAACTGGTCAGCAACCTGACCTTCATGGTGGCCGCTGTTCTGGTGACCCTGGTCGGCCGAGGCACCGCTGCCGCCATGCTGGCCTGTTACGGATTGACGCTGGCCGCCGCGGCCCTGCTGGTTATCCCCGGCCTGCGGCGGATACTCCGGGCGGCGCCCGACCGCGAATCCCTGACGGCCTTAAGCGCCGACGGCCGCACGCATCGCGTTGTCGAACGGATGCTGCGTTTTGGGGCCTGGGCCGCCCTGGCGACCGTCATGTGGCAGACCCTTCAGTTCTATCCCATGTGGTACCTTCAAAAGATACACGGACCGGACGTTACCGCCGTCTTTGGCGGGGTACGTCTGTTGACCCAGGCCGTGCTGATTATCTCCGTGGCCATCGTTACCGTCGTGCAGACCTCGGTTACCAAGACCTGGGAATCTGAGGGACCGCCCGCTGCCGATCAACGATGGGCTCTGGCCTTCAAAACCACGGCCCTGGCCTTGCTTATCCTTTGTGCCCTGATCGCCGGTTTGTCCGACGTGCTCGTCCGCCTGTTTCCCCGAGAATACGCCCAAGGCGTCAGCATAATTTCCGGTCTGTTGTTGTTCTTCATGGTCAGCGGGCATTTGGGTTTTCTGGCCATCCATTTCCGCTTGATCGAGCGTCCCCGGTATCTGTTCCTGCCTTGGACCGTCGGCCTGCTGGCCGGCGTTGCCGCCGGTCGATGGCTTGTGCTGCCCGGCCTGGCTCCCGTCCAGGCCCTGCACGCGGCCGTCTGGACGGGTATCTTGGGTGTCAGCGCGGCTCTGGTGGTGATTATCTGTCTGATGTGGATCAAGCGTCGGACGATAGATCAAGGCACCGCGTTGCTGATCGCGGCTACTTACGCCCTGGCCGGCCCGATACATTTGTTCATCGCCGTAGTGGCCGTTTTGTGCATCCTGGCCGGGGCGAGCAGCGTAATCTTCACTATCGATGGGCAACAACGGCTGCGGCAGTTGCTCGGCGACGCCTGCCGTCGAATAGGCGCTTTGCTGTCCAGAGCAGTTTCGTAAATCGGCGATGCCCGCGCACTCCACCGAGGCCCTGTAAGTCATCGGTCGGCGGCAGGCACAAACCGCAAGCAGGCCGGTTTATCGGCCTTTCTCGAAGGGCTGATAGGACAGTCGTTTTACGGCGGGCCTGAGGCTCCCAACGCGTTCAATAGATGTTCTATGTCCGCCTCTTCATGTTCGGCGGTCAGGCTGATCCGCAAACGGGCTCGGCCGCGGGGGACGGTGGGCGGGCGAATTGCCGGGGCCAGGATGCCGTTCTCCTCCAGATGATGCGAAAGACGCAACGCGACTTCGTTGTCACCGAGTATTACAGGTACGATCTGACTGGTCGAGCCGGAGGTGTCGAAACCGCGAGCTCGCAAGGCCATACCCAGATCGTTGGCCATGCGCAGGAGTTTTTCCCTTCGCCAAGGCTCGTTGATCACAAGTTCCAGCGCGGCAGCCGCGGCCGCGCAGGCCGCCGGCGGGATAGCCGTCGTGTAAATGAATGAGCCGGCGGTGTTGATAACCCAATCGATAAACGACTGTGAAGCCGCGATAAACCCTCCAATCCCCCCGAGGGCCTTGCTTAAGGTGCCGACTACGACATCGATGTCCTCTTCCACGCCCATCATCTCGGCCAACCCACGGCCGGTCTCGCCAAATACGCCGGTCGCATGAGCCTCATCTACGCACAAATGTGCCGTGTAACGGTGTTTCAATTCCACCAGTCTGGGCAGATCGGCGAAATCGCCGTCCATGCTGAACAGCGTATCCGTCACGATGACCCTTCGGCGGGTACCGGACGAACGTTCCAGCAGACGCTCCAGCTTGCGGTAATCGCGATGTGGAAAAACCCGTACTATCGCTCCGCTGCCTCTGGCCGCGTCAATGATGCTCGCGTGATTGAGCTTGTCCAGAAAGAGCACATCGCCGCGGCCGGCCAGGGCCCGGATGGCCGCCAGATTGGCCTGGTAGCCGGTCGGCAGAATCAGAGTGGCTTCGGTCTTTTTGAAGTCGGCAAGAATCTGCTCCAGTTGCGCGTGTGGCTCCATGTGGCCGGTTACCAGACGCGAAGCTCCGGCTCCCCATCCCCATTGTTCTACCGCGTTACGCACTGCCGCCCGAACATGCGGATGGCCGGCCAACCCGAGGTAATTATTGCTCCCGAAGCAAAGCATTCGTCGGCCTTTAAGCGTGATGTGGGCTTCCTGATGTGATCCGATCGTACGCAGAAACCGATGGGCGGCTTGTGCGTCCAGGTCAGCCAGCAGTTTCGCATACTGATCCGGTTCGTCATTCATGAGGATGGATCCGAGGAGCTCGATGTTCTTTTGGGTCGCTCGCTCTCTCCGGTCGAGAGCTCGGCGGGTTTTGGAGGTTGGGCGCCACTGGCCGGCCCGCAAGCAGGGGAGTCTGATCGCGGGCAGTTATGATACAGGTCGCAATTGCAGCCGCTTCGGCCGCGCCCGATTCGTCGGTAATAGACCAGAAGATATCCGCCGGCCGCTATTACCAGAAGAATAACCAGAAAGATTTGTTCTACGCCGCTTCTCATTGTTGCTATTGTGTACTCATGGTTCGTGCAGGACAAGTCGAAATCGGTAATCCGGGCCGCTACGGGCCGCCGTCCAGTTACCGATGATCGGAGACTCGCTGATTTTGGCGGGCCCGCAGCCGTTCAGCGGGCTCGGGGCTCCTCGTCCGCCTATTAAGCGTGGACAGATGAAGGCAACAACCTCATCGGCCAACCCTGCATCATGAAACAAACCGAGCGTTTTGCCACCGCCCTCGATCATGATGTTCGTCATGCCTCGTCGTCCCAGTTCCTGGAGCAAGCGTGGCAGGTCCAGGCCATGGCCTCTTTTGCGGACAGGCACCAGCTCAGCTCCATGCAGACGAAGAATGTCGGCTTTAGCCGTTCTTACGGAACTCGGCGAGGTTACAATCAACAAGGGAACCTGCTTGGCCGTGCGTACCAGGTATGCCGAGAGCGGTGTCCGCAGCGTTGGGTCCAGAACCACCCGGGAGGCAATTCTTTTCGGCTTTGCCATCCGGCAGTCAAGCCGCGGGTTATCGGCCAGAACGGTATTGACCCCTACCACGACCGCATCTACCCGGCCGCGCAACTGGTGCGCCCTGCGACGCGATTGAGGGCTGCTGATCCATTGTGAATCTCCTGTCTGGGTAGCGATGCGGCCGTCCAGGCTCTGTGCCCATTTAAGAATAACCCACGGGCGTCCGGCGCGATGCAACATCATGTACGGGGCGTTCAATAACCGGGCCTGCCGCTCATGGAGTCCGACGCGAACATCGATCCCGGCCGCCCGTAGCCGGCGAAAACCACGGCCGCAAACCTTGCCGAACGGATCGCGCATGGCCGCGAACACGCGTTTGACTCCCGCGGCGACCAGGGCATCGACGCAGGGGGGCGTTTTGCCATGATGGGCGCAGGGTTCCAGGGTGACATAGACGGTGGCACCCTTCGCCCGGGGGCCGGCCGCTTGCAGGGCATGCACTTCCGCATGTGGGCCGCCGAAACGACGGTGATAGCCCTCGCCGACGATCCGCCCACCACGCACAATAACGCAGCCGACCATGGGATTAGGTTCGACGTAACCCTGCCCCCGGGCCGCCAGAGCCAGAGCCCTGGCCATGAAACGTTCATCATCGTTGGTAAAATTACGGGCCATAAGATAAGACAGGCGCAGGCCCGGGCTATCCGACTCCATCAGGAGTGTCGGTTTGTGCACATACTCGCCCGGCCTGTTCCTCTTTCTCTGCCTGGCGGTCCCAATGGAAGTTAAGTAGTAGTAGGCAGACGCCCACGACTAGGAGGATGTCCGCCACGTTGAAGATCCAAGGCCAGATATTCAGCGGCCCCATCCGGAGTTTGAGAAAATCGCGAACCACTCCCTGCTCGGTAATCCGTGGATTCTGGTTCTTATTGAGATGTAGGTAAAAGGGGCCATCCGGCCAGTAATTCACTAAGATACTATGCTCGTCCTCGCTGACGACTTTGCCCACCACCATGACATCCTTGCCGTCGACCGTATAATGCACCACGTCGGCGATCGCGAAGGCACGGTCGTACAGATTGCCGACTGCTCCGGCTAAGACGCAGGCCAACGCAACATGCAGGCTGCGCCGTCGGGGAGAACTTTGGATGAATAGGAAAAGCACGAACCCCAGTGCCAGAAAAGATGCCGCGATAAAAAGCGGAGTCCAGCCTTTACCCAAACCGAACAACGCTCCTGTGTTCAACATCCTTTCGAATCGCAGTAAACCCTTGATAGGCTCCATGCCCATGTTCGGACGAGGGTCGATATTAAGAAAAGCCCAGTGCTTGGACCATAAATCCAAAACTAATCCAATGATGGCGAGCAACCAGAGACGCAAGTGGGAAGGCCAATGGAAAAAAGCCGACCCTTCATTATTGGTTGGCATTGTCAGGGGCAATTGGTCAGCAACGACGGAACCAGTTGTTCGCGCAACCGATTCTGGTAGGCTCTTATCTAAAGGATGTGTTGTGCCCGCATCCGGTTGATTCATTGTATCCGCCATGGGCAAGAGTTATAGCATCCGGGTGCTTGCTTTGTCCAGCGCACGCAGCCCTAGACCAGCCCTAATTCGAGTTTGCGAGCATGCTCAATACAATACTTAGCCCACGGTTTCGCCCGCAGACGGGATTTGGAGATCGGTTTGCCGGTCGCCAAGCATACCCCATAGGTGTTGTCTTCGATTCGGGACAGGGCCTCGTCTATCTCCCGCAAAAGGCTGCGTTCGTTCTCTATTAAACCAAGGGTTAATTCCTGTTCCCAGGTGTCGCTGCCCAGGTCGGCCATGTGAATCGGCATGAAAGAAGAACCCATGTTTTCGCCGGAGCTACCCTGGCGCAGAGCTTCGTTTTGCAGGTGGGTCATGTCGCCGATCAGTTCAGCCCTTTTTTCCAGCAGCATCTGCCGGAATTCCTCGACTTCCGATTTGCTAAGAGCGGCTGCCCTCTGCCTGATTGTGACGGATTCCTTTCGTGCCGATCGCACTTCGTCCGGTAGCGGTACAGTAGCAACTATTTTGCGTATCGGTTTTGCCCTGGATATCTTCGGAGATTCAATGCCTTTCTTTACAGACTTGGATTTTTCAGGTTTTATTGAGGATGCGGGTTTTTTCAATGAGGCCTTTTTCGCGATAACCGGTTTTGTGACCGTGGCTTTTTTGACCGATTTACGCTTCACACCCGCAGTTTTAGCGATCGAAGCCTTTTTGGGCTTGGCTGGTGTTCCTTTAGATCGGCTCTTGTGAGCTTTCCTCTGCTTGGCCACAACAACTCCTTAAAACCACGAACGGCATAAGTTCTTATCTGGCAACAAGAAACGAAAACAGCACAGTCTCGGAAGTATAGAACACCATGCCTGGAAAGTCAAGGTTGCATTTGAGCGTAATGCCTATTAACCGGTCCGCCCACGCATCTGTGGAGGAAATCTATCCTACACGATGCGCGGGCGGTATCGGATTACATTTCGATCTGATTCCCGTCGGAGAGACTCAGGCCGGGATTCTTCTACGCGAGCGAACCGTGAGGGCCGCACCGATTAGCATGAGCCCCATGGAAACCGGTTCCGGTACCATGACCTGCAGCTTATCGTTTCCGCAAGACGGCAGCCAGGTGAACGATTCGATTGGATTGCCCGCAAACCAGGAGGCCGGGAATGAGAGTTCTATTATCGAATGCTGGGTAGTGAGAGTGTTGCGAGTGAAAACGTAGTCCGCATTGCCGACGAGTACGCTGTTACTGTTTATTTTGAACTGCACCGGCTCCTTTGGGCTGATCGGATTCAGCAGCCAGTCGACATTGCCCCAGATCGATCCGGCGGTCTGCTGAGCGTCGGCGGTCGCATGCCCTGTTGTGAAACCATTACTATTCATCGTGTAGGTGGAACCCGGGGCCCCCGTGCTTATGGCCGTTCCAGCTCCGCCACCCTGGCCACCGCCCATTTCCATACCGAAGGTACCTCCTGCTGTCGCGATGATAAGATCTCCGGGATTATAGCGGGCCAGACCGTTATCGGGGCGCTGGCCGGTCACAATGGCAATATAAAACCGACCGTTTTTCAGGGCGACCGCCATCATCTCCGCGTCGAAATTCTGGCCACCGTAGTGCGGACCTAGATATCCATTATCCCCCGCCAAGTCACACTGGTCATCGATATGGGTGCCCAGTAATCCAATGTTCGCGGTGAAATTGAAGGTGCTTTGATTGTTGTCCGCGACGTGTACGCCCCAATCGCTTAGATTGCCGTCCACTACCAAGGCCGCGGCGGGCAACGTACACAACAGAACGACCACTACACTTGCATACTTCTGAATCATTTTTTCCCCCTTTGAGAAAGTGACATTACTCGAACTTACCGACAAATACGTATTTTCAGTCTCTCTCCGCCATAAGTGGCCCCGAACGATTCCGCTCCATGGTTCGGGCTTTCTTGTGGCCGCCGCAGCCAAGGCTGCCAATCGAGCTTGACTTGGCTATTGTTCGCGGATTTCGTGGCTTTATGGTTGAGATTGAGATCGAAACAATTCGATGGCGAGAGCCCTGCACATAGTCTTCTAAGATCCAGGATACGGTTTGTAAACCTGGCGGAACCGACGACGATTCAAGAACGATAGGGAGGCCAGTATGAGAACATTGGAAGCCGGCTCGGGCACATGTACCCCTATTACCTTGTCGGAACCTTCGCCGCCGGAGCCGACCACCTGGAACCGGGCGATAGCGATATGATTGGTCGCCTGCATGTAGAACTCGTCAAAGATATTGCTCAATTCCGCCGGACTGTAAGGTGTTATACCCAGGCTCAGCACTACGGTATGCGATTCACCGGCCGCCGGAGCCCCGATCGGATTGCCACCTTGGAAGTTGCCGTCTTGGGTAAGCATCAGATCGTATCCGCCCGGAGTGTTTATCCAGAACGGCTTGGCTTCGACGTTGTAATTCAAGTGGGTAAAGTACGGGCCGGCCCCGCCGGGGGCGAAGATTGGCGAATTGGTCAGCTCGTCCGGTAATTCCAAACCGACCGCCGTCCACATGCTTCCGATCGATAGCGGCGTGGTGTTCGTGATCGTCAGCGTCAGGTAATCTATCCCGGCATCCTCGGAAAAAGACAGCGTCAGCCGTCCGCTGACTCCCGTATTTTCCGTTGAGGTGGCCGGTGTCGCCAGGAAATCAATGTAGAGATTCGGCGTCGCCGACAAAGGTCCGGCCCCGAAGATTCCGGCGGCAATTATGAAACAGCTTCCAATCAGTTGATTACGCTTATAAGACATTCAAGTTCCCCATCCGGCATTGCAGAATATTCATGTTCAAGGTATTCGTAGGCCGGTGGCCTCGGAAAGGCAATGTAGTCAATGATATTCGGAGAAGAAAAAGATTTTATAATCGCGGAATACTACGTATTATCGGTCTGATTCATGAAAATTGGGCCATTTATCTCAATTGACGAACATCTTGTTACGGCCGGTTGCAGAGCTATGGGTCGCCGGATCAGGTAACCGCCGCTGGTTGAGGCATTCCTTTACGGTGCGGGCAAGTCTGTATTCCTGTTGAAGACCTGTTCTTGATATGCATAATGTCGCCCTGTGCTGCAGGAGCGCATGTGTTCGGGGTATGCTGATCCGTTGCTTTCGCGGGTTTGTAAGACCGTGGGGACTAGACGATGGCATGGTGGTTCTGTTCGGAGCTACGGTTTGACAAGACTGGTTGGCGATTGAAGATTCGTTAGCGAGAACCGTTTTATGAGCAGGATTTACGCTGATTATTTGATCGAAACGCCGCAGTCTGTGGAAAAGGCTGCTTGTACGCTGGCGGGGGAACAGTCCTCCGGAACATTCGTTAAGGTTCCGGGCGAAAGTGACGCGCTCAAGGAGCGGTTTGGGGCTCGGGTCGAGCGGATCGAGCCGCTCGATGAACGCGATGCTCCTGCCCTGTCCGGATCGGCGGTTCCCGCCGATGTCGGATCGGTCGTTTATCGGCGGGCTCGCCTGCGCTTGTCCTGGTCTTTCGAGAATACGCACGCCAATCTGCCGGTCCTGCTTTCCACCGTGGCGGGGGGGACATTCGATTTGAGCGCGTTTTCGGGTATCAAATTGCTCGATTTGGAGTTGCCCGAGGAATTCCGCGACGTTTATCAAGGCCCCCAGTTCGGAATAGAAGGTACTCGGCGGCTTACCGGGGTTTATGATCGTCCCCTGATCGGTTCCATCATCAAACCTTGTATTGGATTGACCCCGGCGGAGACCGCGGAGCGGGTGCGGGATCTGACCGAAGCCGGCATCGATTTCATCAAGGACGATGAATTGCTGAGCGATCATCCCCAGTCTCCTTTCGAGCAGCGGGTCGCCAAGGTGATGCACGTTATCAACCGTCATGCGGACAAGACCGGCAAGAAAGCCATGTACGCGTTCAATATCAGCGGCAACATGGACGATATGCTGCGTCGTCATGACGTGGTTGTGCGGCATGAGGGCACCTGCGTAATGGCCAACATCCTGAGCGTAGGGTTGACCGGCCTGGCCAAACTTCGCGAGCATTCGCGGTTGCCTATTCACGGGCATCGCTGTGGGTTCGGCGCGTTGAACCGGTGTGACCTGCTAGGGTTCGAGTTTACCGCTTACCAGAAAATCTGGCGTTTAGTCGGGATCGATCATGTTCACACCAACGGCTTGCGTAATAAATTTTACGAATCCGATGAGTCGGTGATCCGCTCGGTCCGGGCCTGTCATGCCCCGATGTTCGGGGGCTGGCGGATCCTTCCGGTCATGGGCTCGGGGGCCTGGGCCGGGTTGGCGCCCCTAACGTATCAGACTTTGGAAAGTGTCGATCTACTATTTTTGTGTGGCGGGGGCATTCTGGGGCACCCGGGAGGGATTCGGGCGGGGGTGGCCAGCGTGATTCAAGGCTGGGAGGCCGCCGTACAGGGTATCCCGGCCGAAAAATATGCCGACGATCATATTGAACTAAAACAAGCAATGGAGTATTTCGGCCATGCTTCTCGATCATGATTTCGTTTTCAGTTTTTATGGAGACGACTTTACCGGCTCCACCGACGTGATGGAAAATCTGACCATCAACGGTATTAGAACCGCCTTGTTTTTGGCGCCGGTAACATTGGAGGAGGTCAAGAAGTTTCGGCTTAAACACTCTCTTGACGGAACCGGCGCGAAAGACCTCCAGGCTTTTGGGATCGCCGGCATTTCGCGCAGTTTGCGAATTGCTCAGATGGATGCCGAGCTTCCGCCAATCTTCGAGGCGATCAGCAAGATTCCGGCGGACTTTTTTCAGTACAAGGTGTGTTCCACCTTTGACAGCTCGCCGGACATAGGGAGCATCGGACACGCCTCCGATCTGGCGTTCCGCTATTTTCCCTGCGATTGGATTCCGGTACTTATCGGCGCCCCCTTTATTAATCGCTTCTGCGTGTTTGGCAACCTTTTTGCCCGCGTCGATGACGTGACCTATCGCCTGGATCGTCATCCGACCATGTCCAAGCATCCTGTCACGCCCATGACCGAAAGCGATTTGCGGCGGCACCTGGCCTTGCAGACGAAAAGACCGGCACGTTTGCTGGATTTGTTCGCTCTGGAAGCGGATGATGCTCAGCAGCAAGCGGCATTTGAACGATTGAATACGCGTCAAGGCGAGTTCATTTTGTTCGACACCTATAACGATGAACATCTCTTGCGGGTCGGTAAGCTGGTGGTCAAGAACAAATCGTCCAAAACGCAATTGATCGTCAGCTCTTCGGGCGCGAACGTGGCGGTCGCCCGGTACCTGCAGGCGGTCGGCAAAATAGCGAAACCTCCCGCCCCAACTCCACCGCAAAAGGAAACAACTATCCTCGCGCTGTCCGGCAGTTGCTCCCCGCAAACGGGCAAGCAGATCGAACATGTGTTGAGTATCGGGTTCGAGGATATGCGCATCGATACCGTGAAACTCATCGACCCGCGACATCGCGACCAGGAACAAACGCGGCTGGTGGAGCAGGCAACGCGTGCCTTGTCTTCCGGTCGGAGTGTCATGCTCTACTCCGCGAAAGGTCCGGACGATCCGGCGATCATGGCTACGAAGCAGCGGCTGGAGGAACTCGAGCTGGAGCATGCCAGCGCCAGCCAAACCCTGGCCTCGGTTAAAGGGCGAATATTGCGGCGGATTCTGGATATTGTCGGGAAAAAGCGGGTGGTGGTCTGCGGCGGAGATACCTCGGGGCATGTCGCCCGGGAACTTGGGATATACGCCCTCGAAACCCGCATGCCGATCGCGCCCGGTGCGCCGCTTTGCACCGCCCATTCCAAGCAACCTGAATTCGACGGACTGGAAATCACCCTCAAGGGCGGGCAGAACGGCCGACAGCGATATATCGAGAGCATCATGCACGGATACAATATCGACTCCTGAACCAAGTGTATTGTTCTATGATTTTCGACGACGGGTTTCCGGGGCCTCGGCCAGGCAGGTGCCGAGCACGCCGACGGCGGTGCGAAGCAGTTGGCCAGTCCGACGCAACACCCGTGCTGAAAGGGGACCAACCATAGGCCAGCCCTGCTCGTCGGGAGTGAGCTTTTCCCAGTTCAAAAAGAGTCGCCCCCATTCACTTCTTATGGCCGCTTGCATCTGCCGCCGACTGAAACGCGGGTACCAGTACACGTCGTGGTATAACACGCTGGCGACATAAGCCCACGGAGCCAGCCAGGTCCGCAACGACCATTCCAGAGCGCCTTTGAGGCGACCCCAGTAGATCCGGTGCTGCATACGGCTGGCGAAGGTCATCTTCTTGAACGGTCCGTCGAAATGCCAGTTCTCGGCGGCGGCCTCGGCGTCTCCGACGATCTCGATGTCCCTGATGTCGCCGCAGCCCAGGCCGCGCTCGTGAGCCAGGCGGATGAATTTCACATCGCGGAGCGGATCGAAGCCCATCAGGCGGGCGGCCACCGCGTCGATGGCCACCTGGTCGGCCGAGGCCAGCAGCACGTTCTTGACGTACGGGGTCATGCACCGCGGCCCTGGCCCGTCGCCGGCGAAGGTTCCGTCCATCACCGCGAAGACGCCCTTGTGAATCCGCTTCTGGATCATCAGCAGATCGACCAGGGTTTCATGGATGACCGGATGCGTCCAGTGGCGGTGTTCGTTGAGCAGGCCGCCGAAGGCGTTCTTCATCGCCCCGGTCATGGTGGTGAACACATGGGTCTTGATCGTGGGCAGGTGAATGATGTTCTCGCCGATGAACCGCCGGGGAATGGAAAAGCCGTTGGGGTAGACCTGGTTAAGACAGAGAAACTCCTCGCACAAATCGCCGACGGCCTCGCGGATATGGACCCATTCCTCACCCTCGTATAGATGTACGTTCCGCAGATTATGGGCCTGGACGACGTTGAGTTGCTTGTTTTCCCGTTCGCCGAGATGGGCGTCGATGACCACGGTGCGGTTGTGGCAACCGTGGATCAGGTTCGGATCGAACCCGTCGCGTTTCATGGCCTGGATCACGCCCTCGAGCTGCCAGGGCGTGGTGCTGCAACCGGGAAAAAAGAAATGCCAGGAGATGTTGATTTTCAGGGCGGTATCGGCCTGCGGATCGAGCACGTCGCGATAGCCGGCCAGGTTCATCACCCGGTGATAGTCGGCCAGCACGGTGGCCGGCGTGGTCCGTACGATGGCGACTTTCGCAACGCTCATATTCCAGTTCCCTCGACCGCCGTCCGCCGCCGAACGCCCGGCGAGATCGGCCGGTTATCCCATATTATGCCATCCGCCGGTCGTTGCATTTTATTTTACACCTCGGTCAGCGTGTTCTTGGAATTGACCAGGGTGCGCGGGGTCAGGTCACACCCGCGACGGATGAATGCTATAACTTGCCAGCCGCCAAGGGGATATAAGCGTTTTTTATGGTTTGGCTTTGTTTGGCGCATTTTGTTTTTTCCCGGCGGCTCCTTATCGATTGTCCGCATCGCGGGCGGATACATTCCTAGAATAACACAAAAAGGGTTCCGAGGGGATGGATGGCGGCGGAACGGTTTATTCGGGATTGACGCAATCCCGTTGGGATTGGGTGCGGGGTGGGTGAACGATTCCCAGGGTGGCGGCGGGCGCCGCGACCCTGGGCTGGGATATGCAATCCCGTTGGGATTGGCGATGGGTTCGGCGACATCATTTGTTCCGCTGTATCGAGATTCCCATCTCGATACCACCCGTCCGGGATTCCCATCCCACGAATGCAGGAAGGGCGAAAGGATTCGCCTGTCCGTGGGTGCGAGAAAGGATTCGCGCACCAGCATACCGCGATATCCCAATCGCGTGTGATGGGTCGGTGTAGTATGATGCGTCGTGTATCGAGCAATTATCCTCCTTCGGCCCCGCGCTTGCGCTTGGGGTTCTGATTGGCCTTGCCGGCAGGTTTTGCGGGGTCGCTCAATATGTTGTACGAAGTTGCGGGGCACTCGGAGGGCGGTTCGACTGGTGGCCCGGGTTGTCATACGGGCGGCCGGCGGCTATATAGTTGCGTCCTTATGGATATACCTTATCGACTAATCGCGGTGGACGTGGACGGGACGCTGGTGGATTCGCGGGGGCAGGTGCCGACGGCCAATCGGCGAGCGCTGCACCGGGCCCACGAGGCGGGGATGAAGGTCTGTATCTGCACGGGGCGCTCGCTTTCGGAGACGCGGGCGGTGATCGAGGCGGTCGGGCTCGATTCGGATGCGGGCGTGTTTATCTTCGGGGCGGTGGTCAGCGCGCTGCCGGAAGGGCGGACGTTGCGGCGGACGGCCATGGAGAGGCCGCTGGCCGAACGGTTGACCGAGTTCTTTCAAAACCGGAGCTATCCGCTCCTGGTGGCTTACGATGGTTGGGAAAACCCGGCGGAGTTTTGCCTGATCCGGGGCGAGCGTTTGGCCGAGGGCGTGGAGCGGTGGCGGAGCAATACACCGACGCCGGTGCGCGAGTTCGACGACTGGCGGGAGTTGCCGCCCGAGCCGGTGCGGATCGGCGTGCTGGACGAGCCGGGGCATATCGAGGAGACGCTGGCCGCCCTGAATGCCGAATTTCCCGCCGGGCAGATGAAATGCAACGCGATTTATGCGCCGAATTACGGCCTGCACGTGGTGGAGTGTTTCGCCCCGCAGGTGAACAAATGGTACGGGATCACCATGCTGGCCGAGCCGCTGGGCATCCGCCCCGAGCAGATCGTGGCCATCGGCGACGACGTGAACGATCTGGAGATGATCCGCGAGGCGGGGCTGGGGATCGCCATGGGCAACGCGAACCCGAAGGTGGCGGCCGTCGCCCGCCGACAGACTCGCGGCCACGACGAAGGCGGCGTGGCCGTCGCCGTGGAGGCCATTCTTGACGGCGAGCTCGGCCGGTTACTTCGTCACTCCACATGATTCGGAAAACTTCCGGAAACAACCAGCCGCACAACTTCGCAGTGAAATCCCGAGAATCCAGGCCAATCCGGATTTAAGGATTCCCATTGATTTCAGTGTGGTCATCGGCGGGGTACAATACTGCTCCGGTCTTTTTGGAGAACACAAATGCGCAATGACCAATTATTCGGATCGGGTAACGTAATCCAGTGGGCATCGGTGGTGCTCCGGTTGGCGGTCGGATCGTTGTTTTTTGCCGCGGCGGTCCGGAAGTTGCAGGGCGGCGCGGCGACGATACAGAATACCGTCCAATACTTTAAGACGACCTTTGAAAACACCTGGATCCCGGAGCGGATGGTAACGGCCCATGCTTACGCCACGCCTTTCATCGAGGCCTTGATCGTGATCTGGCTGATCAGTGGGTTTCGTCTTAAGGCCGCATGGGTATGCACGGCATTGTTTGCCACCTCTCTGGCGTTTGGGATGTCGGTGGCGGGTAATTTTAATACGGCGGCGGATAACTACACCTACGTACTGATCTGCTGTGTGGGCCTCCTGCTGAGCCCCCATGATCGGATTGGGGTTGACGGTTTGTCTGGCCGGTCTTCGAAGTCCTGCGCGGTACGATGATCTACGGGCCGGTGTACGCAGCCCGAGCGGTGTATTCGGCGGCCGGGGAACATACGGTCGCCTTGGGGTTATTAATCAATGTTTGGATGCGACGGCTTTTTCTATCATCCTACGCAAAGGCACTATGCTCGTCCTGAGGCTCACCGGTTGGCATACGAATCGGTGCATTTCCATACCCATGATGGGGTCCAACTGCATGGGTGGTTTTTTCCCGGCCAGCCGCCGGTCCGTGGAACCATCCTGCATCTGCATGGCAACGCGGGTAATATCACCGGGCACTTCGAGCATGCGGCCTGGCTGCCTGCAAAGGGCTGGAACGTCCTGTGTTTTGATTATCGCGGATACGGGCAGTCGGCGGGCACAGTAACCCGTGCGGGCACGATAGCTGATGCCCACGCCGCTCTGGATTATCTGCGAGCCCGGCCGGACCTCGATCCCGAGCGTATCCTGGGATTCGGGCAATCGCTGGGAGGGGCGGTGGGGATCGTGCTGGCCGCCGAACGCCCCGAACTGCGCGGGTTGGCCGCCGACGGTGCGTTCGAGCATTATCGCCGGATCACTTCCTGGCACCTGCGACGCAACCCGCTTTTGCGCATCGTGGGCTGGTGGGTTCCGTATTTCATGAGCAAGGATTATAATCCGATCGACTACGTGGGACGCATCGCTCCGCGGCCGCTGCTGATCATGCATGGCACGGAGGACAGCATCGTCGATCCGGCCATGGCCCGGCGGTTATACGAGGCGGCGGGCGAGCCGAAGCAGCTCTGGATGTTCGATGGCGCGGATCATTACGGGGCCCTGCATGAGCTGGCTGAAACAGCCCGTCCCCGGCTGCTGGAATTCTTCAGCCAATGTCTCCCATAGGCCGGATAATGCATTAAGTAGCAACGGCAAGACATGCAATATACGGATTGTGGCTAATATCAGCTTGGCCGAAGTTAAGCAGGAAGCGATCGGGCTCCCGGCTGACTTCCAGACCCGGATCGGAAGAACCGGCGGCAAGGCCACGCACTATCCAACCGCAATACGCGAATGACGAATCTCCTGGATTCGCGGTTTTCCATAGAGCAGTTATCTGCTATGATAATCCTGGTCATAGCGAAGGGAGTCGTCTATGCATCGATTCAGGACGAATCACGTCGGTTTTAATCGTCAGCGAACGAAAATCATGGCCTGTGCGAAGGGTGGGCTGCTCGTCTCCCCGGCCGTGCTCGGACTTGTGCTTCTGGTCGGATGCCCGCCGCCGGGGACCGGCCCGGACACCGGCAAGCCGTCCTTCGGATGGGGTTCGCAACAGCGGCAGCCGGAACCTTCCCCTCCCCGTCTGGAAAAGGTCTGGCCGGCTCGGGCGGTGTGGGTTGTCCGCCAGAATTACACCAGTCCCAGTCAGATAGCCGATCTGATGGACCAATGTCGGGACGCGGGTTTCAATACGGTTATCTTTCAGGTGCGGGGGAACGCGACCGTTCTATATCGCTCGAAGCTCGAACCGTGGGCCGAGGAGCTGGACGGCAAGGATCCTGGTTTCGATCCTCTGGAGGTCGCCTGTCGCGAGGCCCATCGCCGCGGGCTGGCCCTGCATGCCTGGGTCAACGTGCTGCCCGCCTGGCGGGGTGATTCACCACCGGCCGACGCTCGCCAGCTTTATAACCGCCGCCCGGAATGGTTCTGGTACGACCAGGCCGGCCGTCGCCAGCCTCTCGGCTGGTACGTCAGCCTTAACCCCTGCCTGCCCGAGGTCCGCCAATATCTCGTCAACGTGTTCGCCGAGATCGTGAGCGGATATCCGATCGACGGCCTGCACCTCGATTACATCCGCTTTCCCTCCGAGGAGTCTCCCAAGGGCAGCGATTACCCGCGCGATCAGCGGACGACGGCCTTGTTCAAACTCGATTCCGGCGGTAAGACCCCGGCCTCCGCCGGCGCCCAATGGTCGAACTGGCGGACCACTCAAGTGACCCAACTGGTTCGCGGCATCCATCGCATGGTTCGCCAGACGCGGCCGCGAGTCATGCTTACGGCCGCGTGCGGGCACGATCCCGACGAGCACCGCCGCCGCTATCATCAGGATGGGCCTGGTTGGCTCCGCGCGGGTCTGATCGATGCCGCTTTTGTCATGAACTACACGAAAGACACCGACCTTTACCGCCGCCGTCAGGAAAAATGGAGGAACGCCGTACCCGGCAAGCCGGTCATCCCCGGCATCAGCGTGTACATGCACGACGACGACCGCGTCACCGTCCAGCAGCTTCAGTACGCCCGCTATTGGAATCACGGCGTGGCTCTGTTCAGCGCGTCGGTCCTCTTCGACGACGACCCGCGCAGCCGCCAGCGCCTTCAGACCGTCCGCCCCATCCTCCAGGCCATGCAGCGCCAGCCGGTGGCCATGGCGGACTGACCGGCAGGGGAATCTGATGTGCCCCGCTTAACGGCTTACCTTGCGAACTACATCTTGAGGAAGTTGGCCAGGAGTTTCGGCCCTTCGTCGGTCAGGAAGCTTTCGGGGTGGAACTGGACGCCTTCGAGGGGCATGGTTTTGTGGCGGACGCCCATGATCTCGTTTTGCGGCGAATCGACGGTGCGGGCGGTGATCTCGAAATCGGCGGACAGGGTTTCCGGTTTGATGACCAGGCTGTGATAACGGGTGGCCGTGAACGGGTTGGCCACCCCCTCGAAGATCGTGCGCCCGTCGTGTTGTATCTCGCTGGTCTTGCCGTGCATGAGCCGGTCGGCCCGAACGATCTCCGCCCCGAAGGCGAAGCCGATCGATTGATGTCCGAGGCAGACGCCGAGGATGGGCAGCTTTCCGGCGAAATGCCGGATGACCTCTACGCTGATCCCGGCCTCCCGCGGGGTGCAGGGGCCCGGCGAAACGATAATATGGTCCGGCCGGTCGGCCTCGATTTCGGCGCAGGTCACCTGGTCGTTGCGATACACCTTAATCTCTTGCGTGCGGTCCAACTCGCCGATCCGCTGCACGAGGTTGTAGGTGAAAGAATCGTAATTATCGATCAAGACGATCATGGCAGCAGGGTAGAATTACCCCTGCCGATTGTCAATATGGGCCGACCGGACCGAAAATGGTTATAACGGCAAAGCACCGGGTATGGGACCTACGATGGGATTCAACGCGGATCAAGCAATGTGCTGACGCGGTTTGGATCGCCATCGATACCGAGCTTCAACGCGCTTGCGCTTTTTGCGCCCTCTTTCCACCCGAACTATCAGCGTCTTGGTGGGGTCGTATCCCCTGGTGACAGTGGTGGTGGTTGGTTCATCGACGTGGACGGAGAGTACCAGCTTATGGGAATCTCTGGCTTCTACCTCGGGGACTATCACTACGGAAGCGATAGTGGCGCTCTTCGTCTGTCGCTTTACAACGACTGGATCGACGGGGTCATGGCGTCCATTCCGGAGCCTTCGACGGTCCTGCTGCTTTTTGCTGGAGCGCCCCTGCTGCTCTTTGGACGGAGGAAGCGCTGCTTCGTCTGAGGAACTTGAGGGGCCCTCCGGCTCGGGACCATACCGGCAGGGGGGGCTGACCCTGCCGGCCTGCCTACGGCCTTACGCCTCGGGTCCCGGGGGCCTGTCGGCCGAGCGGATCACGGCGTGGTGACAGGCGACGGAACCTTCTTGAGCCCCAGCGATGCCTGGTGTTATTCGACCACACGTTCAGCGTGCTCCGCGAGACGACGAACGTCGCCATCAAACTCCGCGCTGAGCCGCTCTCGTAAGCGGCGCACATCATCGACCGCGGTCGGACCTGGCGCTTCAGGTGCCTTTTTTTCAGTACTATCGGGATCGTCATCGGGAAGTTTGTCGAGCCAGTTTCGATAACGCTCATCCCCGAAGACCTTCAGGGCCTTGGTGAGGAACGGTCGTAATCTTTGCGGACGTACCGTCTGGAGGTCGGGATAG
>JAAYCU010000161.1 GCA_012729595.1 Phycisphaerales bacterium | reverse complement strand
GCTGGTGGCGTTCCCCTATTGAAGTGGCCAAGCGATGTGCTTACTGGCAACGACGAAATGAAATATCATACGCCAGCCGCCGACGTAAGGCGGAAAGAATGAAAAAGACGTAGCGCTGTCATACTAAAAACCACCGCGCGTCTGCTGGGCGCTAAACCCATTGGGACAATATTCATCGGCCTGGCTGCCGGCCGGCCCCGGCCGGATATCGGAAAACGTGCCCGCAACAAAGCCCGCCGCCTCGGTCGTAAACTCGCTACCCGCCGTCTCCGGGTCACCAAACTGTAAATCGGGGGACTACTCGTTACGTTGTTGAGTACCAATGGAGGAAGACCAAATGTTTACGCGACCCACACCAATCCGGATCATAGTGCTCATCCTGACCTGTGGCATGCCAAGCACTCTATGGCCGGTTTTGGCCGTCGAAGCCTGGGACACTCAACCGGATACCTGGGTGGCCACGGACGCCCTGAACCGTACGCTGCCCACCATGGCCGAAGCCGGGCCGCCCCGCGCAGATCGCACCGTGGGAGCTTTTTACTTTCTCTGGCTTGGCCGTCATGCCCATAAAGGCGCGCCGTGGGACGTAATGCGTATCCTGGCCGAGGATCCGGAGGCCATGAGCAAGCCGGACAGCCCACTATGGGGCCCCAATGGGGCCATGCACCACTGGGCAGAGTCTATTTTCGGGTATTACAACACGGACGATCCTTACGTATTGCGTAAACATGCCCAGATGTTGAGTGACGCGGGCGTGGATGTCGTAATCTTCGACGTTACCAACCATTTTACCTACCGGCCGTACTATCAGGCCCTTATGCAAACCTGGTCGGAGGTCCGCCGACAAGGCGGGCGCACCCCGCAGGTTGCGTTTCTGGCCCCGTTCTGGGATCCGCGCAAGGTGGTCCACGAGCTATGGCACGATCTGTACGAGCCCGGGCTATACCGCGAATTATGGTTTCTTTGGGAGGGTAAACCGCTGATCCTCGCCGATCCCATGCTCGTGTACATGCAAGCCGATGCTGTCGAGTATCAAATCCCAGCGGACCTGAACCCTGACCAGACACTCGGGCAGGAGTTTGCATACGATAAGCCGTTCGCCGCGGTGGCGGGCTGTTTTGCGACCTATCACACCACCGATTCGGAATTGACCTTGAAGCTGTTTCGTGCTGGCGAGGAGGGACCGGCCCTCGCCGAGCAACATTTTCGGAATGTTTTGGACAATGGATGGGCCATCCTACGATTGCCCACCCCCTTACCGGCTGGTCGTTATCGTCTCGAAGCCAGCAATCCCGTGGGTCGGATAGCCTGGTACAGCCGCAACGACAACCCGAGCACCGAAGGTCGCGCTTTGCTCAACAGGCAGCCCGTGGCTGGCGCACGCTCTCTACACGTGGTCACGGCCGGCGATGTAAACGAACGCATCAGCCAATTCTTCACCTTCCGCAAGCCGCAACCGGATTATTTTTGCGGACCAACGCAATTGGATATGTGGAGCTGGCTGGAGGTTTATCCGCAACATGTGTTTACCAACTCCGCCGGGGAAAAGGAGCAGATGTCCGTCGGCGTCGGGCAGAACGCCGTGAACGGGCGTCTGGGGGCCATGAGCGAGCCGGGCGCCCAGGGGCGGAGTTTCCACAACGGTAAACTTGATACTCGCCCGGGCGCGGTCGAGCACGGTTTCAACCTGGCCGAGCAATTTGAGCATGCCTTGAAGGAGGATCCGCGTTTCATCTTTATCACGGGCTGGAATGAATGGATCGCCGGACGCTATTCCGAGTTCGCAGGGGTCTACCTGCCGGTCATGTTCGTCGACCAATTCGAACAGGAATACAGCCGAGATATCGAACCGATGAAGGGCGGACACGGCGACAACTACTACTACCAGATGGTCGGATATATTCGACGGTACAAGGGGGTGCGCCCGCTTCCGCCGGTCGGTGAACCACGAACTATCCAGATTAACGACGATTTCGAGCAATGGGCCTCAGTGACTCCGGAATACCGCGATGACCGCGGCGATACGGCCCACCGCGATTTCCAGGGCTACGCCAAACATACCCAGTACGTAAACACCTCGGGACGCAACGATATCATCATGGCCAAGGTGGCCCGCGATGATCGCGATGTCTTTTTCATGGTCCGCGCCGACCAGCCGCTTACCCCTCCGGAGGGCGAGAACTGGATGTGGCTGTTGATCGATATCGACAGTGATCGTCGGACAGGCTGGGAGGGATACGATTTTCTCGTGAATCGCACGCGCCCTGGAGCCACCACGGCATCGCTGGAACGCCATACCGACGGCTGGGGCTGGGAGACGGTTGGCGAAGTGCCCATACGGATTGTGGGCGATGCTCTGCATCTGGCTATCCCACGCAAGATGCTGGGGCTGTCCGCAACTAAGCCCTTCCGCCTCGACTTCAAGTGGGCCGACAACGTCCCGGCCAATGGCGATATCGTATCCTGGCTGGATGCCGGCGACCTCGCACCCAACGGCCGCTTTAATTATCGGTTTGATGAATCATGCGTAGAAGACCTGCACAACCAACAGCCATGAAGATAAACCGGCGAGGCGATGCAATATACGGCCCAATATCGTGAATGGCTGGACCGGACGTGATTGGCAGACTAACACGGACTGATCGGGTTTCAGGAGGTAGCGGCCTACCCACCCGGCTACGATCATAATGATTCGTCGGGGAGAGCGGGGCGGGTAATGCGAATCGCCCGGGCGCCTTTATACTGATAGAGCCGCCCCGCGAATTTGTTCCTTCCCTCAACCTGCACAACAAGGTCCGTACTGGCCGGCTTTTTGGTCGGGATGATGTCACCGGGCTGGAGATTTATCAGGTCGTTGATCGTGATGGTGGACTCGGCCAGATAGGCCCGGAGACGCAGTTCAGCTTTCTTAAGATGCGTGGAAATCCGTTCGCGGTTACGCGAGGATCCGGCCTTACGCTGGTATGCCATCCAGTTCTGCGTGGCCAATTTACCCATGACCGGCTCGATCACGTTGAAGGGCAGGCAAAGAGTCATGGTCCCCGCCCGGTTGCCCATTTTCAGTTCCAAGCCGACCACGACCACGACCTCGTTTGGAGCTACTATCTGAACCAGGTGGGGGTTGGACTCGGTTTCGGCCACCTCGAATTCGATCTTGACCAGGTGAGACCAGACCTCGCACATGCAGACAATCAGCCGGCTGGTGATCCGCGAGACCAGACGCCATTCGATGGCGGTCAGCGGACGCTGCGGGATAAATAATTCCGCGTTAGACCCGCCCAACAAACGATCGATGATCGGATAGACGATCAGCGGACTGATTTCCAGACAGAGCTGACCTTCCAACGGCGAAGCGTTGAGCAGGTTGAAACAGGTCGGGTTCGGCAGCGAATGAATGAACTCGCTGTATGTGAGTTGCTCGATGGTGGCCACCCGAACCTCGACGATCGTCCGCAGAAAAGCCGAGAGAGAGGCCCCGAAGTTTCGGGAAAAGCTTTCGTGCAGAGCTTCCAGGCTCCGCATCTGATCCTTGCTGACCCGCTCGGGCCGCTTGAAATCATAGGTGCGGATTTCCTGCTGCCGGGTACGGGTGCGCGAAAAGACCTCCTGCTCCGAAGTTTCCTGCTCCCCGGCACTAACCGCCGACAACAGGGCATCAACTTCAGATTGGTCAAGAACGTCGGCCATGAAAACGGGCTCCACGAGGCTATGGCAAAACGCACACTACTGCTCGATTATCGGACAATCGGACAAAGGGCCTTGAGAGGGGTCATGAATATCGTGGGTGATTAACAACGCCCGTGTTAGGGCCAGGAATCACGGAGGTCCGATAATATGGCCATAGCAGCGGCTTATCCGTAAGCCGCCGGCCTAACGGTCTACTACGGACATTCTCCCTGAGCAGCTACGCTCATTGCGGCGGCCGCGGCCGCGCAGGCATTGCCATAGGTCTCGCCGTCGCAACCACACACCGGATTGTATTCCAACGTACACATTTCCGGAATCTCGGTACAAATCCCGGTCTGCCCCTCTGCTCCACAAACGCCCACCTCATACTGGCAGTATTGCCCCGCGGGGCAGGCGATATCATCCGGCCCGCCGCAGATTTCGCCCGGAACTTCATCGTCGTCCGGACATTCGCCCTGGGTGGCAATACTCACGCCAAAGGCGGCGGCCTCGCAGGGGTTCATATAGGTCTCGCCGTCGCAGCCGCAGACGGGGGCGTACAGGTCGGGACACTCTTCGGAGAAGTCGGTGCAAACCCCCGTCTGCCCGTCCGCTCCACAAACGCCTTCCGCATACTCGCAATATTGCCCCTCGGGACAGGCCCGGTTGTCCGGCCCGCCGCAAACCTGGTTCTTCGGGGGTTCGTCCGGCACCAACTCACAGGCCGGGCCCATGACCAAGGCCGACAGAATCGTGCAACCGATCAACCAGAAAAACATGTGTCCGCGGTTCATTGTTCGTTCTCCAAAACAAAGAAACTTCCACTCTTGCGATGATTCTAGATCAGACCAGGAGTCTGTCAATCAATGAACTGTCAACGATCACGAGGAGCGCTTCTCGCGCCAGCCTCCGCATATCAGGATCGGGCCGCCAGGGTCGCCGACTCAGCCGGCTGCGGAAGGAGTATCGTTACGGTAGTACCGTTGCCGAGCGAGCTTTGCAGGCGAACCGTCCCTTTCATGGCGGCCACCGCATGACGCACAATCGCCAAACCCAGGCCGGTGCCGCGCAGTGACCCGGAGCGAGCCCGCTCGACCTGATAAAAACGCTCGAAGACCCGTAGCTGCTCCTCCTCGGCGATACCGATACCGTTGTCGGCGACGGCGATCTCCAGACTCCGACCGACATCACCTTCGACGGGCAGATTCCGGCAACCAACCCAAACACGCCCGCCCGGCTCGGTAAACTTGATGGCATTGTCGATGAGGTTGTCCAGGGTGATACGCAAGAGGTAAGGGTTGACCATCACCATCTCGCCCGTCATCAACAAATCGCATTTCCATTCTATCCGTCGATTCGCTAAAGCCTCAGCGTGGCGCTCGTTCAGCTCGTTAAGCAACCCGCGAAGGTTGACGCCCTTGGGCTGGAATTGGGCGGGGGCCGTCTCGATACGCGACAGATCGAGCAAGTCGCGCACCATCTGCTCCATGCGTCGGCTGTGTTTGTCGATCATGCCGATGAAATGGCGGGCGGATGTCGCATCTTCGGAAAGGTCACAATTTTGCAAAGTTTCTACGGCCGCCCGGATCGCCGATAACGGCGTTCGCAATTCATGCGAGGCGTTCGCGGCAAAATCGACCTTGATCTGCATGGCCTCGGTCAGTTGTGTAATGTCGGTCAGTACCAGAAGACGACCGACGACCGGTTGCTCCGTGACCGCACCGCCCTCGCTGTGATTACCACCGGGCAGGGTAATATCCCAAGCCCGGGCCAGGATACTCAGCGGGCCCTCACGAGGTCGCTGAATATGCAGCCGGGCTTCCGCCATCCCGCTGTCTGCCAGAGCCCCCGGCTCCTCCTCACGGCACAGTAGCATCCTTTGCAACTCATGCTTCGCGACACATTCCTCGACGAGCATACCTTCGACTGCGGAGCCGCGCTCGTCGTTCATACAGGGATGTTCCAGCCCCAACATCTTACGAGCGGCCGGATTCATCAGAATCATCCGCCCCTTAGGGCTCGCGACGATTACCCCTTCATGAAGCTGGGCCAGTAGGGCGTCGGATGTACGACGCTGGCGGTCGATCGTCGCCATTTGCCAAGCCAGATGATCACGCATGTCGTTGATGGCCCGAGCCAATCGGCTCAATTCATCATCGCCGCGAACCTGTACCCGGGCGGATAGGTCGCCACGGGACACGTCATACGCGGTACGTGTTATGCGCCGGATCGGCTCGCTCCATAGTCGGGCCAGTCCAAAGGCCAATACCACCACGGTCGCCAACCCGATAAGTCCTACCGTCCAGACAAGCCGCTGGACCGCCTCGCTGCGCTCCATGATCGTGGTCGAGGACATGGCCACCCGAATTACCCCCAGCGGGTTTTCCAACGAACCTAGTCGGACGGCCACGTATTTCATCCGGTGGCCGAGCGTGTCGGACGAACGCACCTGTTTGCCCCAGCCATTCATGAAAGCCTGGCGGATCTCCTGGCGATCCGCATGGTTGCCCATTTCCCGAGGGTTGGCCTGAGAGTCAGCCAGAACCCGCCCGTCAGGCAGAATCAGCGTAATTCGCATATCGCCGGCGGTGGTTGACGACAAACCCTTGATAAACGCATCGAGTTCCGGCCCGTGATCCGGTTCGAAACGGTCCCGGACAAGGTAGCACACGGTTTCCGCCCGGGTTTTCAGATGCTCGGTGAGTTCATCAGCGCGCGCCCCATCCACGTAACGCACGATGGACCAGATGCACGCGCCTAACACAAGCACCATCAGCAAAGCGTTACCGAGAAACAGTTTCACGAATAAATGACGGCCGGTAAGCATACAGCGAGATTCTCACTCCTCAGCCAGTGGTGGACGGAAAGCATATCCTACACCACGAATGGTATGCACCCAGCCGGCGGCCGGGCCCAATTTCTTGCGTAAGGCGGAGACGTGGACATCAATAACCCGATCGGTAACGGCTACGCTTACGCCCATCACCATATCGATCAGTTGTTCCCGGCTGAGTACGCGACCGCGGGCGGACATGAGTACCTTCAGCAGGCGGAATTCCGCGGCGGTCACCGCTACCGGCTGGCCCTCGACGCACACCTCATGGCGACCGGCATCCAGGCTGACCGGGCCGATGACAACCACCTGAGAAGTGGTTTCGGCTATCTGCCGCCCGCGAAACAAGGCCGCAACGCGGGCTAACACGCGCTTGATCGAGAAAGGCTTGGTGATGTAATCGTCCGCCCCCAGAGCGAAACCCACCAACTCGTCGGATTCTTCCGCCTTGGCCGTCAACATAATCACTGGGATTTTGGCGTAGCGCGGATCGCGCTTCATGGTGGCCATCAACTCGTCGCCGGACATACCCGGCAGCATACGATCCAGGATAAGCAAGTCCGGAGCGCCGGCCTGCATCTTGCGCAAGGCTGTCTGACCGTCACCCGCACACTGGCAGGCATAGCCCTCTTTTTCGAGATTAAAGCGCAGAAGTTCCGCCAAGTCGGCTTCATCCTCAACGATCAACAGAGACTTCGCGGGACGCACCGGAAGGTCGCTTTCCATAAGTCACCTTTGGAAATGTGTTCACCTCGGCAGAGTGTCGCCATTTTCATGCTAACGCTTCAGTTCAAACCAGGCAATATACTACCCCTGTATTTGTGAAGATGTGATTAAGTCCATGTTAAGAATAGGCCATAATTGACTGGCCTGAACAGTAACGGTAAAGCCTGGTTTGCCCGGTTTATCGGCCGGGGCGATCCGGGGCCGGGCCGGGAAGCACATATAACCACCCCTGGGGCGAATTCTGATCGATCGTAAAGCACAAGGTTTGGTTTTCTATGCGGCTGGGAATGGTCTGGCCGCGACTGCCTAAGGCCATCCCTTTGGCCACCAGGTGCACCTGTTCCGGCCAATCGCCGGCCGGGATACGCAACACACCGTGGCCATGAACGACAATCTGTGCCAGCGCTCCCCCGTCGACGCGGCGGTTCTCCTCGACCGGAGCCCAGGCCACAAGATGCACGGGCTGTTCGGCAAAAACGGTAGTGCGACCATCGATCGTGATTTCACGGCTATGCGCGCCGCAGAAAGCCGTTAAACGGTTGTCCGGATCGACCCGGAAAGTTACCGCACGCCGTCCTTCATATGTGACCGTGTGGCCGTTAACCTTGTAATCCTGGAGGGAAATCAGATCGGAAGGCAGTGTGAGGTTTTTCAGGATGGCCTCATCCTCTTTACTATCGCGAAGGAACCCGCCGGGCCAACACTCTTCGAGAGCGCGTAAATGGGGAGCTATTGCCACCGCCCCGTTTGGAAAACGACAGGCCAGATATGCCGTCGTCCGCGAGAGATATTCCGGATTATCGTTCACAGCAGGGAAGCGCCCGGTAGCCGGATAAGCCCCGAGGGCATGCAATATCTCGAACCACCAACGAGCCTCATGGCCGAGGCTGGCGGACTGATCGTCCCGCGGCCGAAAACCGAGAAACGTCGCGCGGCCGCCGCCCTTATAAGAACGACAAGCCCCGACGATCCACTGATTGACGCGGGCGACCGGTTCGACCTCGGCCCGCAATTTGATGGGAAACACATGATCGACAAGAAAATCCGTGAGAATGGTCATGGGCGCAATACCCTGCAGCGGACCCTCGAAGACCACCTCACGGCCAGGGGCAAGCCGGCCCTCTTCATAGTCGGGTACGTAATCGATACCGAACAATTCTTGCCAAAGCTCCAGCGCAGGCGAACCGTCGGCCAGAAGAACCGGCGGCGGACCGGCCCAGATCACGCGCCCTCCGCCCTCGAGCATCTCCCGCATCATGTTCAGCAGTGCGCGATCGGGGAAAGGCTCGAACAAGGTTACCAGAGTGGTGAAGCGTCGCCCGGCAACATCGAGTCCACCCTCGACTACCCGCCCACGCTCCATAAGCTTGGCCTGGGTGATCTGATTCGCATAGGCATACTGGGTCATCCAACCCCCGAACCGTTCGGCCACGGCCACCAGATCGAGCGGATAAAGCATGAGCACATCGACATCGCGGTGCGCCATGCCCTGCACCATGCCATATTGGGCCTCGGCACCCGCCCCGAAGGTATCCACCAATGCCTGGCGAAGCCGATTGACGGGGGCGGGCATGCCCCAATGGGCGGCGTAGGAATAGGGAATGTCGTTGAGGATCCCGGTCGAGCAGGCCAACATAAGGCCGTGGTAATTGCGGTCCAGCCAACCGCTCTCGGCATGGTCGTTGCCGTTGCCGGTTAGATAATCGCCCCATTTGAAATAATCATAGCAGGCCGACGCCGCCTGATGCACCGTATTCGACCAGAGAAAATTAGAGGTGTACTCGTATTGATGGGCAAACTGGTGTTGTCGGCCGGTCCACCAGCAATCGATGGTCGGGCTCTGCGCCCAGGTGGCGTGAGCCCGCGATTCGAGCTGATAGCCGATACGGCCTTCCAGATGCCGTTTGGCCGCGGTGAACAAATCAACCACTTCGTCCTGCAAGAGACGGTAATAGCGGGACCGGAATAGTGCGGTCTCGCGAACGGCCTCTGCGCTGGTGCCCCAGACATGCTGATAATCGCCCTTGGCGGTGAGATCGCCGGCGAAATCCTCCTGCCCATGAACAAAATAAACCAAGTACCGGGCGAAATCACGATATTGCTCGCCGTAGCGTTCGGCGAATTGGCGCGCCAGGCCGGGACTGACATAGCGGAGCGCGAATTCACCATGGTCATGATGCCCGAAGTAGGCCCAATTTTGCTGGATATGCATTTCATCGGAATATAGCGCGTTAAGGGTAATGCCGGCGTCGATATAGCGGTCGGTCAGGTGGTTCAAATAGGGCAGTGCCTTTTCGCTGAAATAATCCATTTCCGGCGTTTGGTAGATTTGCACGGCAAGCACCCGATCAAGCGGGCCGAGGTCGGTACGCCCCCGGCCGTGGATCCGTACCCGGATCGCCTCGAAATCGCCGAGGCGGCGAACCGCGCCCGGCCAGATCTCCGTTTCGGCGGTGTCCGTAATTTCCACGATATCCGCCGGATCGACCGCGAGATAAGGTGTACCGCCCAAGGCCTGCTCCCGGAAGGCAAAGACGCGAACGCCGGCATCCTGGACCTCCAGGGGGCCTTTGTTATTCGCCCAGCGACGTTGACGCCAGAGTTGAACGCTGTAATCCCCGGTTTGCGGATCGCGCAGTCCCTTGCGATAGTGCATCCAAACCCCCGACTCGCCGGTCTGCCGAACATAGGCCGGCCCAATCTCCAACGGGCTCAGCAGACTGAGTTCCAGGCCAAGCCCGAACTGCCCGGCAAACTTGCTTATAGCGGCCACGCGCTGCACATATTCGTCCGTATCGGGGGTCAGGCGGCGGGGTTTGCCCTCCTGGCCGGCGCGGTATTGAGCAAAGAAATGGTCGAAGGCCAAAACCAGCGTCCGTTGGCCGGCGGCTTGGGCCTCCGTGCAGATTTGTCGAAGACTTCGTTCGTGGGGCGTCGTCCCCAAACTCAGATTGACCATACGATCAGGATCAGCCAGGGCCTCCAGTTGGTCGTCGGTCACCAGGATGATGTACGAGCGACTAAGCTGGAAGCTCCATGGTCCGGGAAAGCTGACCAGTTGGCCCTGGTAAACATTTTCCGGAACTTGCGGGGCCAAGCGCTCGGCCGTGGCGGTTAACGAATGCATGGTTAAACATACCATGGCCGTCAGCAAGATCGTGGTAATCAACCGTGGTTTGAACATTTGCAACACTCCTAAGGCCCCTGGGGCTAATCACTACCGTCTCCGGAGTCGACGTACAGTACTACCCGGTCTGGCTTAAGGCGTAAGGATAACCGTATCGGCCCAAAAGGTCATCCCGTCGGCTTAGCGGGGATTGACCGGGTGAGCGTTGTGATCCTGGACGGGAAAAATATGAAATGGCGACGGCTTACGCTGGACGCCACGTACCAGAAATATACGGCAGGTGGGCGAGGATCCGTCGTGCCGGAAAAGCCTGAAGACACCTCTGAGGAAGGTAGTCATCCAAAACCTGTTTCGGATCGTAGCGTCGTACCCGTACGAATGATGCCCCTGAAAAGTAAACCAATACGACTCGCAATCACCCCACAGAGAGAGTACCTTGACTGCGCGATGCTGATACGGGTGTGCCTTTTTCGTACATTGTGTTTATGGCCGTTGCTTTTTGCCCACGGCAAGGAACAACAACGGAAACAGCACCAGCGTTCCCGGCTCGGGCGTCGCCCGGATGTTGTCGATGCCGAAGGAAGCGACAATCGCGGGACCGTTGTATGCCGGTTCGCCTGGTTGGTGCCTTATTGTGAGGGAGAGAATATTCCGCATGGCCATGCTGTAGTCACCGGCACTGCCGCCTACCCATGTCATATCGTCTTCCAACAAGCTGAATACCGTATGGTGCCATTGTCCATCGGATGGTATTAAAAAAGCGGTACTCGAGGTATAAACACCGTAATCCATGGATGGCGCCAAAATGCGAATCTCAAGCGGAAAGGGGTTTAGGTTAAGCAAAGCGACTTCTAGAGAATGTACTCCGGCCATGACATAGTCACCACCCCACATGCGATTGTTGACCATGAGTTGTCTGCCTTCGGGGTATGCTGTTGTGCTAACCTGTAGGTATTGATCCCCCAAGCCTGCCGGGCCGCCGGTGGCGATCTTAGACACGGAGGCTGTTCCACTCCACCATCGAATCGCCGTCTCGTCCTGAAAGTCGTCCACCTGTCCCAGGACGATCGCTTCCGCCGATGCGCAGGCTGTCATAATCATCACGCTCATTAACAGGTATCTCATTATGCACCTCTGATCGAGAACGAACATATCCACCTTAGAACACATGGCTCAACTTTTTCGACTAGGCATACCGGGCTGTTGGGCTTCGAATACCTGGATCGACATTCGCCAACACGAGGCCGCCAACCAAGGCCAGAATGGCTTACCCAAGCCCTGCCTTTATATCGTTCCGCTCACAATTACTAATATAATCTGCCTCTCGATCCGTATCATCGGAAAAACAATCAAACCGACAATATTTTTCCATACGTATTTCTACGTAGCCAGCGCGCCGGGCTGCTCGTATTTGGGCATGGCCACGAATTGATCAGCAGCGTTACTGTTTCACGTCATGCCCGGAAGAGGACGCTCTGTCACGCCCATAGATCAACCAGGCGGCCGGGGGATTGCCAAAGAATCAAATAGGGAGGCCCGCTGTTTACGGTTTCCTCGATGATTATCGGTGGATCAGGCGGAGGCCAATCCTGGCTCGGCCACCAGCGATGTACTTCGTCGATGAACGGAGGATGGGCGGGCCAGGGTTGCCAGGGTTCCAAGGAAGCGATTGGTCCGTCGGAGTATTCGGCCACGTCCCGCGGACTGGTAAGGGAGTCGGCGGCCATCATCTTGATCCCGAGCAGGCCGCAAAACCGATCCAGCCCCAGAGCCTTGCCGCGCAGGATAGCGGCCAGATGCGGACCACTGGGATCGGTCCGACCGGCCCAGAGGTTCGCCCCGCGAACCAGCGTATGGAAACCACCTACGTACGGTACCCGGCAGGATACCGATAAACAGCCCACGGGTCTGATCGGGTGTACCATTCGCTTATACCCCCCGATTCCTTCCCACCGAAAAGCACCATTAATTTGCGTCAAGAAAAGCTGACGAATCTTCCGGATGGTATTAGAATCCGCAATTATCGTGCCGGGCAACGCTACGCGGATTCGCCCGGGCAAGGCATACTATAAACCGTTATGCAAAAGGTAATTGGGCTAGGACCGCGATGGCAGCGGCGACCCGCAGGAAAGTTTTCGGACCTTGAGTTGTCGCATCCATGCATCATTGAGTGCGGACATGTTGTCGGCAGGCGACAGACAAGCCGTGGTGTAGAAGGCTACCTATGCAACTTCGCGAATTGGATTACGATCTACCGGAAGAACTGATTGCCCAGCAGCCGGCCCCACGGCGCGACCGGAGCCGATTGCTGGTACTGGATCGGGCTTCCGGAGTATGCATGCACGAGACGTTCGATCGGTTGCCGCAGCTTATCCCGACCGGTTCGTTACTCGTGCTGAACGATACGCGGGTGTTACCCGCCAGGTTGCCGATGCGCCGGGCGAGCGGCGGTCGGGTGGAGGGTTTGTTCCTGCGCGAGCCGCGGCCGGGACAATGGGAGCTGATGCTGACCGGCTCGGCCCGCCTGAAGCTCAACGAGCAGTTGCGGATTATCGATTCGGATCAGCAGATCAAACTGCTCGAACGCCTGGAAGGGGGTGTATGGCTGGCCACCCCCCTGCCGCCGGGCAAAACCCAGACGATCCTCGACGCGCACGGACGGGCTCCGCTTCCGCCGTATATCAAGAGGCCCGTCCCAGCCGCCCGCGAGGGCGGACACTCCGGCGAAAGTAACAGCGCGACGGAGCAACCGAGCGATGCAGCAACAGAGGAAAAAGCCGACAGCCTGCCCGCCGATGACCATAATCGCTATCAGACGGTTTACGCCCGCGCCCCGGGGGCGATAGCCGCCCCGACGGCCGGTCTGCATTTCACGCCGGAGTTGTTGCAGGCCCTGGCCGACGCGGGCATGGAAACGACTTTCGTTACTTTACATGTGGGGGTGGGTACCTTCGCTCCAATTCGTTGCGATGATCTGGCCGACCATCAAATGCATGCCGAATGGTTCGAGTGTTCGGAGGAGTCCGCGCACGCGATCAACCGGGCCCGTGAGCAAGGGCGCCCCGTAGTGGCCGTGGGCACGACGAGCGTTCGGGTGCTCGAAAGCTGTGCGGACGAAAATGGGCGAGTACGGGCGGGGCGGGGCGAGACGCGCATCTTCATATATCCACCCTATCGTTTTCGGGCGGTGGACAAGCTGATTACGAATTTTCACCTGCCGGGGAGCACTCTGCTGGCCTTGATTTTTGCGCTCGCGGGGCGGGAGCGGATCCTGGCGGCGTACGCCGAAGCGATCCGGCACGCGTATCGTTTCTATAGTTACGGGGATGCTATGTTGATCGCCTAGGCCTTCGAGGCGGCACACGGCCGCCTTAAGCGCTGCGGCCCCGGGCAGACCGAGCCAAGCCCTTGTATCACTCCGGGGTTCCTAACCTCACGCTTAAGCCCACCCCGTGCCATCGATCCGCACCTTAGGCAGGAAGCGGTTATTCCGGTTTCGGCGCTGGTTTATCCGGCTGTTCCATGATGACCCGGACCACGCCTTCCTCGGTAACCGTTTCCACGTTCATACCCGAGCGGTGGAAGATCTTGAGCATGCCGATATTTTCCGCGAGTACGTCCGCGGAAAACTTCCGGATTCCGTTCATGCGTCCGATCTCGATCAGGCGCAGGAAGAGGACGGTGCCCAGGCCCTGGCGCTGATAGTCGTCGCGGACCACGAAGGCCATTTCCGCGCTGGTCTTGGCCGCGTCGGTCATATACCGGCCCACGCCGATGACCTCCTCCTGATCGGCGGTGCCGGTCACTCCGACCAGGGCCATCTCCGTATCATAGTCCACGTTGCAGAAGACTTGCAGCTTGTTGTGCGACATAGTCTTCAGCGAGCCGTGATAACGCAGGTATACGGTCTGCTCGCTGAACGAGTAGAACATATCCTTCATCATCGGCTCGTCTTCCGGGCGAATCGGCCGGATCATGATTTCCTGCCCGTCCTTTAAGGCCATCTTGGTTTCATATTGCGCCGGATACGGGTGCCGGGCGGGTGGCATGATCTGGTTGGCATACACGAGGCGTCGCCGCTTGGCCGCGTACAGTAAATCGGAGCGGAAATCAGGGTGGGCGATGCTGATCAGCGACATGGCCCGCTCGCGCATGTTGCGTCCGTGCAGGTAAGCCACGCCGTATTCGGTTACCACATAATGGGTGTCCCCACGAGTAGTCACCACGCCGGCTCCCTCCTGCAGGCAGGCCGTGATGCGTGAACGCAGGCCATCCTTGGTCTGGGCCACACTGGGCAGGGCGATGATCGGTTTGCCATTTTTGGACAAAGCGGCCCCGCGAATGAAATCGGCGTGCCCGCCGATTCCGCTATACAACATCTGGCCCAGCGAATCGGCGCAGACCTGACCGGTCAAGTCCACTTCCAAAGCCGCGTTGATCGCCACCATGTTGTCGTGTTGACTGATCACCAGCGGGTGGTTGGTGTATTCCGAAGGCTGCATCTCGAACAAGGGGTTGTTATCCAGATATTCGAACAGCTCCCGGCTGCCGGCGGCAAAACTGCCCACGATCTTACCGGGATGCATGGTTTTCTTCCGACCGGTGATCACTCCTCGGCGGGCCAGATTCATGACCCCGTCGGAAAACATCTCGGTATGGATGCCCAGATCGTGCTTGTCGGTCAAGTGAGCGAGCACCGCGTCGGGCATTCGCCCGATGCCCAGTTGCAGGGTGGCCCCGTCCGGCACCAACCTGGCGATATGCGTGGCGATCTGCTGGGTAACCTCGTCCGGCTCGGTCATCGGCCATTCGAGAAGCGGCTCATCATGCTCGATCAGACAGTCGATCTGGTCCACGTGTAGAAAACAGTTGCCCAAGGTTCGCGGCATATGCTTGTTGGCCTGAGCGATGACCAGCTTGGCCGACTCCACCGCTGACTTGGTAATATCCACCGAAACGCCAAGGCTGCAGTAGCCGTGCTCGTCGGGCGGGCTTACCATAATCAAGGCGACATCGATACCGACCCGGCGGCTCTTGAACAGGCCGGGCACCTGGGACAGGAAGATCGGGGTGTAATCGGCCCGGGCTTCATTCACCGCCCCGCGCACGCTGTTGCCGATGAAAAAGGCGTTGGCCCGGAAGGCCGGTGCATAGCGTGGATCGGTGTAGGGGGCCACCCCAAGGGTGAGTACGTGGACGACCTCGGTATCGGCCAGGTCGGTCCCGAACTCGACCATGGCTCGGACCAGCTCCTGCGGCTCCCCGCAGGCCGACCCGACGAATACACGATCGCCGCGACGTATCTTCTTGATCGCTTTGGCCGCGGGCATGATTTTATCGGCGTATTTTTCTCGCCACTGGTTACTCATGGCTCACTCCTCCGTGAGGATAATTCGCGCGTCCGCCGCGACGGCACCCTTGCCGTTCGGGTAGACGATCAGCGGGTTAATGTCAATTTCTTTGATACAGGCGTTTTCGGTGACCAGTTGGGACAAACGCAACAGACAATCGGCGATAGCCTCCAAGTCCGACGGCGGTTCCCCGCGCACGCCCTCCAGCAACCGATAGGACCGGATGTCCTTGATCATCTCGGTCGCCACGTTTTCCCTAATCGGGGCCAAGCGGAACGAAACATCCCGCAAGGCCTCAGTGTAAATCCCGCCGAGACCAAACATCAGCAGCGGGCCGAACCGCGGGTCACGGCTCATACCCAGAATAATCTCCTTGCCGGGCGGGAGCATCTTCTGCACCAGCACGCCCCAGATTTCAACGTCTGGGCCCATCTTGTCCTTGACCGAGGCGATCATCGCCTCGAAACCGCCGCGGATCGAGTCGGCATCGCGCAGGTTAAGTTTGACTCCGCCGACGTCGGTTTTGTGCAGGATTTTCGGGCCGGCGATTTTCAGAACTACGGGGTAACCCATATTCTCGGCCGCCGCGACCGCCTCGTCCGCCGAAGTCGCCAGCTTGTAAGGCACCAACGGGAAACCATAGGTTTCGAAAGCTTGCAAGGCCTTCACCTCAACCAGTTGCGAGCGACCGGCTTGACGTTCTTCCTTAAACAGTTTCTCCAGGGCCGGACGATTAACATCAAACGACCGATATCCACGGATCGGCGTCTGGGTCCACTTGGCGAACTTGCCTTTGGCGGCCAAGGCCCGCATGGCGTCCTCGGGGAAGGTATAGGCGGGTACGCCTCCAGACCTTAACCGCTCCATGCCCGCGTATACGTCGACCGCGCCCATGAAACAGGCCAGAATCGGCTTGTTGCAGAAACTTTTTGTATCGCAGACCACTTGGGCAATTTCCACCACGTCGGTCATATTCTGGGGTGTGACGATCACTACCGTTTGATCCACGCCTTCGTCGGAGGAGACCGCATCGAGGGCCGCTCGATAACGGTCATGTCGGGCGTCTCCGATTACATCGACGGGGTTTTTGATGCTGCCTGACGCCGGCATCTGAAACCGGAGCGATTTCTGAGTGTAATCGGCGAATTTAGCCAACTCCATACCTTGGCGAATGCAGGCATCGGTGGCCATGATGCCCGGACCGCCCGCGTTGGTCACTATGGCCGTGCGGTTGCCCTGAGGCATGGCGTCATCGATGAAAACAGGAGCAAACTCGAACAAATCCTCGACCGATTCGATACGAAGTACGCCGGCCTGGCCCATGATCGCGTCGTAGACCTCGTCCGAGCCGGCCAGCGAGCCGGTATGCGAGGCCGCCGCGGCTGCGCCCTGGGCCGTCCGCCCGGTCTTGATCGCGAGAATAGGTTTGGCGTTAGCCCCGTGGGTAATCTCGAATGCCG
>JAAYCU010000160.1 GCA_012729595.1 Phycisphaerales bacterium | reverse complement strand
GGGTTATTTCAGCCGTCGGGACGGGAGAAAACTCGAAAACGGGGTAGGTGCAACGGGGGGCGCTGGTACAATAACAGAACACGGCCCGGCGGCGTAGCCGGGTGGAGGTCAAATGGGAAATCTCGGACTAATGCTTCGGGATGTTGACGAGTCTAGTGATGGGAAACATTTTATTGTGAGTGAGTATATTCTGCCATGAAAGACAAGTGTAGGCCCCAACCATCAGTTAAACACCAACAGTGGAGAATCTTTGTGCGAATGAGTTCCTTGGTGATTCTGCTGATATTTTTGAGCGCATCTGTCCCAGATGCAGCAGGCTCCGGGCCAATGGTGCTTTGGTACGACCAACCAGCCGCCGAGTGGACCGCAGCGCTACCGATCGGCAATGGTCGGTTGGGGGCCATGGTCTTCGGTGGCACTGAAAAGGAGCGCATCCAGTTCAACGACGACACCCTCTGGGTAGGAACTCCTCATGATTATGCACACCCGGGCGCCAGTGCCTACCTTAACGAAATCCGCCAATTGCTCTTCGAGGGGAAACAGGAAGAGGCCGAGGCGCTGGCCGGAAAACACTTCATGAGCATTCCCTTGCGACAGATGCCTTACCAGCCGTTCGGCGATCTGATTTTAGAGTTCAACGGACGCAACGAGGTGACTGACTACTACCGGGAACTGGATATCGACCAGGCCGTGGCCACGACGAAATATAAAATCGGCGGTGTCGCGTATACCCGGGAAATTTTTGCCAGCCATCCGGACGATGTGATTGTCATGCGAATCACCGCTGACAAGCCGGGTCAGATCAAGCTCAAGGCCAGCCTCACCAGCACACACAAGAATATCCAGACCGAGGCGATCCGCGGCAATATACTTGCCATGCGGGGAGCCGTGTCCGAATACGATTACAAAAGGATCGGGCAGACCATTGAATGCTCAATAAGGTTCGAAGCCCGGCTGAAGGCTAACGTCGAGGGGGGCAAGATAGAGATCACGGACAATTCCATTGACATCAGAGACGCGAACAGAGTCACGCTGATCCTTGCCGGGGCGACGAACTACAAGGATTTCGAGGATCTTACAGGCGATCCGGCAAAACGCTGCGCGGCGGCCCTCGCGGGCATTGCCGGCAAAAGTTATGAGACGCTTCGAAACGATCATGTCGCCGATCACCAATCGTTATTCCGTCGGGTAATGCTCGACCTTGGAACCACCGACGCGGTCAACCAGACTACAGACAAACGAATCAGGGCCTTTGGACCCGATGACCCGCAACTGGCCGCGCTATATTTTCAGTTTGGGCGCTACCTTATGATTGCCGGTTCGCGACCTGGCTGCCAGCCGCTTAACCTTCAGGGACTTTGGAACGAGAGTACAAACCCTCCCTGGGAATCGAAATACACGATCAATATCAACACGCAAATGAACTACTGGCCGTCAGAGCCCTGTAATCTCGCCGAATGTTCCGAACCATTGTTCGACGCTCTTGCCGAGTTGGTCATTTCCGGCAGCCGCGTAGCCAAGGCGCATTACAACTGCCCTGGCTGGGTTTTGCACCATAATTTCGATCTATGGCGCGGGGCCGCACCTATCAATGCCAGCAACCACGGTATCTGGCCGACCGGCGGAGCCTGGCTCTGCCAGCATCTCTGGTGGCATTACGAATTTTCGCGCGATAAGAAATTCCTTGCCGAACGGGCGTATCCGATAATGGTAAAGGCCTCTGAATTTTTCGCCAATTATCTGATCGAGGATCCGCGCAATGATCGAGGATGGTTGATCTCCGGGCCGTCGAACTCGCCGGAGCAGGGTGGCTTGGTCATGGGGCCCACCATGGACCACCAGATCATCCGCAACCTGTTTGACAATACTATTGAGGCCAGCCGGCTTTTGGGTATCGATGCAGACTTTCGCAAGCAGCTTGCCGACTTGCGCGGACGCATCGCTCCTAACCTGATAGGCCGGTATGGACAACTGCAGGAGTGGCTGGAAGACAAGGACCATCCCGACAACCAGCACCGACACTGCTCTCACCTTTGGGCGTTGCATCCGGGCTGCGCGATCAATCCCCGGACCCCTGAACTGTTCGCCGCGGCCCGCAAATCGCTGGAATTTCGAGGCGACGGTGCAACTGGATGGAGCAAAGCCTGGAAGGTCAACTTGTGGGCCCGTTTGCTCGACGGCGACCATGCTTACCTTCTGCTGCGCGGGCTGATTACTGAAAGCACGCTTCCGAACATGTTCGACACATGTCCGCCATTCCAGATCGACGGCAACTTCGGGGGCACGTCGGGTATTTGTGAGATGCTGCTGCAAAGCCAAGGTGGGCGAATCGCCCTGTTGCCGGCTCTCCCCCGCGTTTTCGAGAACGGCAGCGTCAAGGGTTTACGCGCTCGCGGCGGCGCTGAAATCGATATCGCCTGGAAAGACGGCAAGGCCACCAGGGCCACGATTCGAAGCAAGGCGGCGGCCAAGCTGACCGTCGGTCCGCCGAAAGGTCAGTCCATTACTCAAGTCTTGACGGCCTCAGGTCAGCTGATCGCGGTGCAGCCCGACGAAAGTGGGGTCATAATAGATGCGCCGGCCGGGGCCACGTATAAACTTGGATTTGACTAAAATGATCGTACGAAAGTTGTTGGCGGATCGTGTATGTTGCATACATTCGGTTTAGAGCATTTCACGATTGATTGTATCGATAACCGCAATGCTGAAACCACCCGAGGGCATCCGTAGCCGTGATGGTCTGAAAGGCCCGTTTGATCGCCCGTAGAAGCGCCTGGGGTGTGCGCGCCTTGGCCTTTCGCAGATAGGTCTTGACCTTGGACCACATCTTCTCGATGGGGTTGAAGTCGGGGCTGTAGGGTGGCAGGTACCAGACCTCAACGCCCGCGTTCTCCAGCATCTGCAGGATCTTGGGATGCTTGTGAGGGGCCGG